>NZ_DASYMN010000173.1:0-11181 GCF_036009065.1 Bradyrhizobium sp.
GCCGCATGGGCCGGGTCGGCGACCGCGTCGCCATCCGCGTCACCAAGCAGCTGCGCAAGCCCAATACCACCTTCGCGATGTTCGAGAAGGCCGAAGAGCAAACCAAGTTGATGGAGGCACAATGAGTCATTCATTCGGAATCGTGATCGAAAGTCTGGTTGCGGTGCTGCTGCTGCTCACGATCGGCTACTGCATGCTGCTCAACAAGCGCCTGCTTCGGCTCAAGGCCGACGAGCAATCGCTGAAGGCGACCATCGGTGAGTTGATCACGGCGACCGAAATCGCCGAGCGCGCCATCGGCGGACTCAAGCACACCGTGCGCGACGTCAACGAGAACCTCGGCAGCCAGCTTAATTCCGCCACCGACATGTCCAGGCAACTGACAAAGCTGCTCGCAGAAGGCGACGGCGTGCTGCGGCGGATCAGCCGGATCGCGGTTGCCGCGCGGCCGGCTGAACCGGAAGCGCCAAAACTGTCGACGGCGCAGTCGATCGCCGCGGCGGCGCAGGCGTTCTCGGACCGCAGGAGGCCGAACGGTCTCGCTGCATGAAGGCACTCCGTGATATCCGCGTCATCCCGGTCGTCCTGATCGCCATTCTCGGCCTTGCGGTGCTGAAGGTCGCGGGCCTGGTGATCGACGGCGGATATGTGTTCGACTATCAGCCCAAATCGACCAAGCGCTCGTGGGCGCAGGAAAGTTTCAATTTTCCGGGCGGCAAGCCCGACCCCAGCGATATCACGGGATCGGTCCAGGCCAAGAAGGAAGAACCCAAACCGGTGGTCAGCGCGCCGGAAACCGCGAAGCCGCCTGATGGCACCGTGCTGTATCCGGACCCAACCCAGCCGATCTCGGCCTCGGAGCGCGCGCTGCTGGAGCGGCTGCAGGCGCGCCGTCAGGAATTGGAAGCGCGCGCGCGCGAGATCGACATCCGGGAAAATCTGTTGAAGTCCGCGGAAAAGCGGATCGAGGGCCGCGTCGAGGAACTGAAGGGCGTCGAGGCGCGGATCGTCACCAAGACCGAACAGAAGAACGAGGCCGAGACCGCCCGCTTCAAGGGCCTCGTCACCATGTATGAAGGCATGAAGCCCAAGGATGCCGCCAAACTGTTCGACCGGCTGGAGATGCCGGTGCTGTTCGAGATCGCCTCACAGATAGCTCCGCGCAAGATGTCCGATATTCTGGGCTTGATGTCGCCGGAGGCTGCCGAACGGCTGACGGTCGAGTTGGCGCGCCGCGCCGGCACCGACAAGTCTGCGTCGTCGACCGCGGACCTCCCCAAGATCGAAGGCAAGATGCTGCCGCAAAATCGCAATTAGCCTCATCCCCGAAAGCGGTCGCCGAACGTCGGCAATCCGCTCTTCGATTCGGCTTGCGTCGCCTCGTCCTGGAGTACGTCCCAATGCTCGGCCAGGACGCCGTTTTCGATCCTCACCACGTCGGCCGCCACCCATGCCGGCTATGAATCATGATGGTCGCACCCTCGTTAGTCAGCCGGCGCCGTGTCGGGCACCAGCGCCAGGGCTGCTCTCGCGCAATCAACATCGTTCTGCACCATGGGCGCCCCGCTCACCCCGATCGCCCCGACGATTTCTCCGTCGACCTTGATCGGAAACCCTCCTCCGTACGCCGCGACGCGCGCAAGCGTGGGAATGCCGGCCAAAAGCGACGGATCGCGCTGGATAAAGTTGAAAAAGTCCTGTGTGGGAACGCCGAATAGAGCCGTGTAAGCCTTGTTCTGCGCGATCTCGATCGAAAGGATCGGGGCTCCATCCATCCGGCTAAAGGCCTTGAGATTGCCGCCGTCATCGAGAATCGCCACGTTCTCGCTAACGCCAATTGCTCTGGCTCTAGCCACCGCCTGATCCACCATTCTCTGTGCCAATTCAAAAGAAATGCTGTATTTCCTCACCACGTCAGGCATTGGAATTCCTCCACTTGGTATGCATCGCGCGTCGATCGGGTGTGGGTTGCAATAGTCGCGCCCGCACAGGAATCAGTTGGCGCTGTGGCCGCCGTCAACGTTGAGGACGTGACCCGTGATGAACCTGGCTTCGTCCGAACCGAGGAACACGATGCCGTCGGCGACCTCCTCGGAGTGGACGAGCCGACCGAGCGGCACCTGCGTCACCAGGGCCGCCTTGTTTTCCGCCGTGCCAGTGAAGCGAGTCAGCATGCCGGTGTCCGTGGGGCCCGGCCCGACGGCGTTCACCCGAATCCCCGACTTGGCGAGCTCGAGCGCCAGCGCCTTGGTGATGCCTTCGACGGCGTGCTTGGCGCCGACGTAGATCGAGGCATAGGGCGCGCCCCTGTGCCCATAGGTCGAGGAGATATTGATGATGCTGCCGCTGCCCTGGGCCTGCATGGCGCGCACTTCGTGCTTCATGCTCAGGACCACGCCGAGAACGTTGGTCTCGAACGTCGCGGCAAAGCTTTCCGCGGTCTGGTCCGTGATCGGGCCGACTGCACCTTCGGTGGCGGCGTTGTTCACCGCGACATCGAGACGGCCAAACCGCGCGACGGTCTTGTCGACCATGGCGCGCACGTCATCCTCCTTGCGGACGTCGGCGTTGATGAATTCGGCCTCCGAGCCGAAAGAACGCAGCTCCTTGACGAGCTCCGTGCCGGCGTCATTGCGCCGACCGGCAATGACCACCTTCGCGCCCTTCTTGGCGAAGGCGATGGCGGCGGCGCGACCGATCCCGGTCAACGCGCCAGTGATCAATACGACTGGGTTACTCATGTGATCCTCGCAATTCTCTGCCCTACCGGCAGAGCATGGAACCGGACCTGCGGCCGCGGCCTTTAGAGACCGAGACCAGTCTCAGGCGCTTTCGTAGAGAGTGATGTAGGCTTCCCTCGCGCCCCCGAAAAAGACTTTGTAAGCTGGGGGGTATGCCTTGGAGATATGGAAGGCACTATGGAACTAAGGCACCTTCGCTATTTCATCGCGGTCGCCGAGGAAGGCAGCCTGACGCTTGCGGCTGAGAAAAGGCTGCACACGGCGCAGCCTTCGCTTAGCCGGCAAATCCGCGATCTCGAATACGAGGTTGGCGTTCAACTCATGAGCCGCAGCGTGCACGGCATCCAATTGACCGCCGCTGGTAAGGCTTTTCTCGACCATGCCCGGCTGGCGCTGGCGCAGGCCGATGCCGCCGCGGAGGCAGCGCGCAGGGCAGTTCAACCCGCCAAGCCGACCCTCGCTTTAGGGTTTCTCACAGGGAAAGAAATGGATTGGTTGCCTGAAGCGATGCGCATCCTTCACGATGAGCTGCCTAATATAGAGGTCACGGTCTCAAGCCAGAATTCTCCGGACCTCGCCGACGCCTTGATGCGGGGCAGGCTCGACGCCGCGTTCATGCGGCCGGAAGAGCGGGCGGGTGAGCTGGTTTACAGGCGTGTGATTACGGAGCCGTTCGTCGTCATATTCCCCAGCGACCAGCGCCTTGCGTTGCATGACACCATCGAGTTGCGAGAGATCGTGGGCGAAACATTCATCATACCATCAAAGACCGCCCCGACCTCGCGCGCTGTGATCAAGGACTACCTGAAGCGGTCCGGCCTCGATATCATTCCGGATCACGAAGTGGACAACATTACCCATGCGGTGTCCATGATCGCGTCGACCGGCGCCGTAGCGCTGCTGCCCGACTACCCGAATAATCTTCTTCCTTGGTCCGTGACCAGCCGTCCCCTGCAGGATGAAGCGCCAACGATCGATCTGGTCGTGGGTTACAGCAAGGCAAACAGCTCACCGATTCTAAAGCTGTTCCTCACCAGAATCGATGACTTGAGCGCCGGAATATCCAGCAAGGCCGACCGGATGAGTGGAGCGGGATCGGCCCACGCCCCGCGATGACGCGCGCGTAAGCTGTGACATTCAACGGCTTGGCGTTAACAAGTCCTTAAATCGGCAATTCTAGACTCGGCGCGGGGCTTCGAGCCGCCAAAGACATATGAGTCGAAAGACATTCCGGAATGGCCCGAACGGCTGCCGCTGACGAGAGGTCGCAAGCGCGCACATGCGCGCGGGCGTTTCGGCGCCGCCTCGCTGCAGTTCTGTGCCTTGCGGCCGGCCTGCTTGTTGTCGCCGCCCATGCGCAAGCCCAGCCCATCAAAGGCGAGGCCGCATTCTCCGCGGCCGGCGGCTATGCCCGGCTGGTTCTCAAGCTCGACGAGGACGTGGATTCCGACGTCAGCGTGGCCGGCGCGATTGTCGTGATCCGCTTCAAGCGGCCGGTCGATATCAACGTCGATAAACTGTCCGACGCGGTGCCCGGTTATGTCGGATCGGCGCGGCGCGATCCCGATGGCGCCGCGATCCGGCTGTCGCTGGCGCGCCGGGTCACCGTCAACGCGATGACCGCCGGCGAGCGCATCTTTGTCGACCTGCTGCCGGACAGCTGGAGCGGCTTGCCGCCAAGCCTGCCTCAGGAGGTGATCCGCGAACTGTCGGAGCGCGCCCGGATCGCGGAGCGCGCATTGCGCGCGCAGCGCGCGGCGGAATTAGCGCTGAAGCGGGCGCCGGTGCGCGTGCGCGCCTCGGTGCAGCCGACCTTCGTCCGTTTCGTGTTCGAACTGCCCGATGGCGCCAGCGTTTCTTCCGCGCTGAACGAGCAGAAGCTGGCGCTGGTGTTCAACACCGCGCTGACCTTCGACCTTGCGGATGCGCGGCTGGCCGCGCCATCGAACGTGGCCTCGATCAACCAGAAGATCGAGGGGGAGAATGCGTCGGTGGAAGTCGCGCTGATCGGCGACGTCGATGTGCATTCGTTCCGCGAAGACAAGAACTACATCGTCGATATCGGCTTCCAATCGGAAAAGCCGTCGCCGCTGGCTTCACCTGCGGCGGCTGCGCCGGCTCCCGCTGCCGCCAAGCCTGCCGCTTCCGACAAGCCCGCGGACGAGGCGCCGCCGCAGCGGTCCGGTGGGATCGCGCCGCCGCCATCGGAGATGATTGCACGACAGGTCAAGCCGGGGAAGCCCGAGCCTGCGATCAACCCGCAGCCTGCGCCGCCGGTGGCGTCCGCGCCGGCGCCAGCCATCGCCAAGGAGGCTCCCGCTCGCGCTGCCGTCGCGCCGCCGCCTAAAATCGTACTCGCCTCCGCCGAGCCATCCATGGACGTCAAACCGGATACCGGCGACAAGGTCGAAGCGCGGCGCAACAGCGACGGACTGCGCCTGACGTTCTCATTCGCTTCGGCCGCACCGGCAGCCTTGTTTCGCCGCGCCGACATGGCGTGGCTGATTTTTGATTCGGCAAAACCTGTCGATCTCGAACCGATACGCCGCGAGGCGGGATCCGTGATCGGCGATGTCAGTGTGCTGCCGCTGCAGCAAGGGCAGGCGATCCGCATGCGCCTCAACCGCCCGCAACTGGCGTCGCTGACGGGCGACGAAAAGACCGGCCAAAACTGGACCGTGACGTTTGCGGATACCATGCAGACGCCGTCGCAGCCGCTTACCGCGATCCGCAACATCACCGACCCTGCGCGCGCCAATGTCACCGTGCCGATCGCAAGACCCGGCCTGATGCATCGGCTGGTCGATCCGGACGCCGGCGACGCGCTGATGGTGATCACCGCAGCCCCGCCCGGCCGCGGTTTTGTGCGGCGGCAGGATTTTGTCGAGTTCTCGTTGCTTGAATCGACCCACGGTGTGGTGATCCAGCCGAATTCCGACGACGTCATCGCCGAAATCGCATCCGACAAGATCACCCTGAGCCGGCCGGGCGGCCTTACACTATCGTCGGCGGATGTCGGCGCCGAGCGCACGGCGACGGCGGTTCGCCCGATCTTCGATGTCAACGAATGGCGCCGCAACCAGTCGGACGATTTTATCAAGCGGCTGGACGTGCTGGTCACCGCTTCGGCGAATGCTTCGGCCGAGCAGCGCACACCGGCGCGCCTCGATCTGGCGCGTTTCTACATGTCGCGGGGCATGTATCCGGAAGCCAAGGGCGTGCTCGATCTTGCGCTTGGCGAGGCGAAACCAGGGCAGGAAGATCTTTCCGCGCTGATCGTGCATTCGGCCGCCTCGACGCTGATGGGCCGCCCCGAGCAGGGGCTGAAGGATATCGCCTCTCCGGCGATCGGAACCAATTACGATTCGCAGCTGTGGAAAGCGCTGGCGCTGGCGCGGCAAGGCAAATGGGCCGACGCGCGCGAAAAGTTCAAGAGCGTCGAATTCGCCGTCACCTCGCTGCCGCTGGAATTGCAGCGCGCCGTAATATCGGAGGCGATGCGCGCTTCGATCGAGGTGAAGGATTATTCCGGGGCTGGCAGCCGCAGCAACGATCTCGACGTGATCGGCATTCCACCTGATCTCAAGCCGCAGATAGCGGTGCTGCGCGGCCGGCTCGCCGAAGCCTTGGGACGCGAGAAGGATGCGCTGACGCAATACAAGGCGGCGGCGGGATCCGCCAACCGCGCTGCTGCGATGGAAGCAAAGTTGCTCGACATCGCGTTGCGTCAGAAGCGCGAGGAAATCACCCAGGGGGATGCGCTGCGCCAGCTCGAGACCTCGTCGGTGACGTGGCGCGGCGACGGGCTCGAAGTCAAAGCGCTGTCGATGATGGCGCGGATCTATTCCGACACCGGCCGCTACGGCGAGGCGCTGGCGGCGGCGCGCACTGCGACCCGGCTGCAGCCCAACTCCGACATCTCGCGGGCTGCGCAGGACGAGGCCGCGGCGCTGTTCGCCCAGCTGTTCCTCGGTCCGAAGGGCGACGATCTTCCGCCGGTCGATGCGCTGGCGATGTTCTACGAGCATAGCGAGTTGACGCCGATCGGGCGGCGCGGCGACGAGATGATCCGCCGGCTTGCAGACCGGCTGGTCGCGGTCGACCTGCTCGATCAGGCCGCCGACCTGTTGCAATACCAGGTCGATCACCGGCTCGAGGGCGCCGCGCGCGCGCAGGTGGCAGCAAGGCTGGCAATGGTGTACTTGATGAACCGCAAGCCGGACCGCGCCATCGCAGCGCTTCGCACCACGCGCATTGCCGATCTGGCCGGCGAATTGCGCCAGCAACGCTTATTGCTGGAGGCGCGCGCGCAGAGCGACGTCGGCCGCCGCGATCTCGGCCTCGACATCATCTCCAACATCTCGGGCCGCGAAGCGATCCGGCTGCGCTCCGACATCTACTGGGCGGCGCGGCGCTGGCGCGAATCCTCCGAACAGATCGAGCTGTATTACGGCGATCGCTGGCGCGATTTCAAACCGCTCAATCCGGTGGAAAAGGGCGACGTGATGCGCGCCGTGGTCGGCTACGCGCTGGCGGAGGACTCAATCGGGCTGGCGCGCTTCCGCGAGAAATACGCAGCCTTGATGAGCGGCGAGGCCGACCGCGCCGCATTCGATACCGCGAGCAGGCCTGCCTCCACCAACAGCGCCGAATTCGCCCAGATCGCGAAGATGGCGGCCAGCGTCGATACGCTGGACGGTTTCCTGCGCGAGATGAAGGCGCGTTTCCCCGACATGACCGCGAAGGCGCCGCTGCCGCCGGAAACCCAGAGGCCGGACCCGTTCCCGACCGGCGCGCTGCCGGCGATCGTTGGATTGAAACGGGTCGAGGCGGCGCGGTAGGGCGCATCCACATTGCCACCGTCATCCTGAAGGAGCGCGCCCTTTGCGCGCGTCTCGAAGGATGGGCCGCATGCACTTGTGGCTATCCTTCGAGGCTCGCTTCGCTCGCACCTCAGGATGACGTCCGTGTTGTTGCGACGCTGCTCCCTCTCGACAGACGCCCACCGAAACGGCAACCTGCGCCGACTGATTGTGCCCGGGGGAAGCCGCCATCATGAGCAAGCCTGTCAAGACCGAAGCCGAACTCATTGCGATGGCGCGAGCGGAACTGAAAGCGCATCTCGATTGCCCGGAGGGAATCATGGTCGCCGTACTGCGCGACGGCGGCTCCTGGGAATTCCGCGCCGAGGCCAGTGACGCGACCATCGCCAAACCGGGCTATCCCGAGTGCGTCGCAATGCTGGTCCAGATCGGCGACCATCTCAGCAAGCAGTATGATGTGAACTGAGACCGTGTCCCGGACGCGGTGCAGCGCTCTTCGCGCTGCTCCGCAGAGCCGGGACCGTCACAAATGCAGCGTTCCGTCACGACCCCGGCTTAGCAGCGCACCACGCCGCGAAGTGCGGCGCGCTGCGCAGCATCCGGGGAACGAAAGGCCGTCATTGCGAGGAGCGCAGCGGGACGAAGCAATCCAGTCTTTGCTTTCGTCGCTTTCTGGATTGCTTCGCTTCGCTCGCAACGACGGCGCGCGCTACCCCCCGTAACTCTGCACCAGGCTCCCCGCCACCAGCGACCAGCCGTCGACCAGCACGAAGAAGATCAGCTTGAACGGCAGCGACACCACCACCGGCGGCAGCATCATCATGCCCATCGACATCAGCACCGAGGCGACCACCAGGTCGATGATCAGGAACGGCAAAAACAGCAGAAAGCCGATCTCGAAGGCGCGCTTCAGTTCGGAGATCATGAAGGCCGGCACCAGGATCCGCAGCGACATGTCGGCGGGCGTCGCCGGCGGCGGCTCGCCCGACAGGTCCATGAACAGTTTCAGATCCTTCTCGCGCACGTTCTTCTGCATGAAGCCGCGCAGCGGCGCCACGGCGCGCTGCAGCGCCTCTTCGACGCTGATCTGGTTGGCGACCAGCGGCTTGATGCCATCGTCATAGGACTTTTGCAGCACCGGCCCCATCACGAAGGCGGTCAGGAATAGCGCCAGCGCCAGGATGACGGAATTCGGCGGCGCGGTCGCGGTGCCGAGTGCGGTGCGCAGCAGCGACAACACTACCACGATCCTCGTGAACGACGTCATCATGATGAGGATCGACGGCGCGATCGACAGCACCGTCAGCAGCGCGATCAGCTGGATCGCGCGTTCGGTGACGCCGCCATTGCCCTGGCCGAGATTGATGCTGATGTCCTGCGCGAACGCCGGACCGGCAAGCGATCCGGCGGCGATCAGTAGGACGAGAAATAAAACTCTACGCGGGACTGTTGCCGATCTCACGAAGGGGTCTTTGGACGGCCCAGCAGAGACGCCATTTCGTCTTCGAGATTCTCGAACCCGCCTTTCGCGGAAGGTGGCGCAACCGGCGGCGCCGTCGGTTCACCGCGCGGCGCGGGGCGGCTTGGCGGCGGCTCGGGCTGAACCGGCGGCGCGCCGACACGTGGTTCACCGGAATCGCCGGCCGGCCGGCGCAGCGCGGCCTCCAGCCGCTGCGCCATCTCGGCAAGGTTCTGATCGGCCGCCGAGAGGGCCGGGGAGGGTGGTGGCGGCGGTGGAGGAGCCGCGGCGCGTTCCGGCGCGCGGACCGGAGGCGCCTTCGGCGGCTCGACCGGACGCGAGGGGCGGGGAATGATCGGTTCGCTGCGCGCGGCCGCCGCCCGGGGCGGCGCCGGTTCGCGTATGTCGGTGCGGCTCATGGGTTCTGGGGTAAACCCGGCTAAGGGGTCGCTTCGCCGTTCCGGCAGCGCGGGCGCCGGACGGCGCACTTCATCGGCAAAAGAGGGCCGCGCGGGCCGTGGCGGCGGCTCCGGCATTGCCGGTTCCGGATGATCGGGCGCGAGGTCGCCCTCGGACCAGTTGCTGACATCAGACAGCGCAACCCGGGGCGGCAGTTCCACGCCGCCGGCAGCGGGCCGCTGGGGGGCCTGGTCACGCGCGGGCAGGGCGCGCACGATGTTGGGTTCCACGACAATGTCGGTGGGGCCGCCGATCATCAGCAGGTGTTCGACATTGTCGCGCCGGACCAGCACCAGCCGCCTGCGGTTGTCCACAGCGGCGGCGTCGATCACGGCCAGCCGTGGCATCCGTCCACGGTTGGCGTTGGCGCCGAGACGGTTGCCGGCGAATCGGCGGACCAGCCAGGCGGCGAGGCCGATCAGCGCCAGAACGACCACAAATGCGAAGAAGAATGCGAGCGGTGTCTGCATGTTTGTCCCCGGCAATGTGCGCCTTTCCGCGTTCGAGAATCGTCGGCAACGCAGAACGGAACGATACAATAAACGACGAACGAAGCGTAAGTTTTGCCTAACTCTTAATTCTCCACGGCAAGAATTGCCGCCGTAATCTTTAATAAACCAAGAATCGGCCGGGCCAAAACGACTTCTCGGCCCTAAAGCCCTCAATGGTTTGCTTGGTTAATGCGCCCATCCGGGGCAAAAATACGCTTTGAGCGTGCGTCGGTCCTGAGCCGGACGGAGGACCGGCGCGGGCGCACGGTCTTAACCCGCTGTTAACCATACGAGAGGCAAATTCTGCCCACCGTAGGCGTGGCGGAGGGAGAGCGGCCGATGTCCATCAACGATCTTCCGGTGCTGTCGGCGCTGCGCAGCAAGATGCAGTGGCATCAGGAGCGCCAGCGCGTGCTGGCGGAGAACATCTCCAACGCCGATACGCCGAATTTCAAGCCGCGCGACCTGGTCGAGCCGAAATTCAACAGCACCGGCGCCAGCGCCGGTCCGATGGGATCGCTGCCGATGATGCGCACCAGCGCCTCGCATATCGCGCCGTCGGGCAGCGGCAGCTTCGCCCAGAACGCCAAGGCCGGCATCGACACCCGGCCCACCGGCAACGCCGTCAACCTGGAAGACGAGATGCTCAAGGTTTCCGCCAACCAGATGGATTACGCGGCCGCGACCTCGCTTTACAGCCGCAGCCTCGGGTTGCTGAAAACCGCCATCGGAAAACGCTGAGGAATAGGAACGGGGCATCATGGCAAACGACGCAGGCGATTTTGGACGCTCGATGAGCATCGCGACGTCGGGCCTGCGCGCGCAGGCGGCGCGGATGCGGGTAATCTCGGAAAACATCGCCAACGCGGATTCCACCGCGCCGGCCGCGGGCGGCGACCCCTACCGCCGCAAGGTGCCGACCTTCTCCTCGGCGCTCGACCGCACGCTGGATGCCAAGGTCGTGGCCCTGGGCAAGATCAAAACTGACACCTCGGCGTTCCGCGTCAAGCACGAGCCCGGCAATCCATCGGCGGACGCCGCCGGCAATGTCAAATACCCCAACGTCAATCCGCTGATCGAAATGACCGACATGCGCGACGCGCAGCGGTCCTACGAGGCGAACCTCAACATCATCAGCGCGACCCGCCGGATGATTCAGCGCACGCTCGATATCCTCAAGGCCTGAAGGAAATTTTAGCCATGGCTTC
>NZ_DASYMN010000174.1:0-20405 GCF_036009065.1 Bradyrhizobium sp.
GCCGAACACGATCAGCCGGCCGATCCAGCTTCCGGTAAAAGCCTGCACATGGGCATAGGCGCCGGGCCCCGAGGCCGCGGCGATCAGCCACCATGCCAGCAGCAAGGCGCCGAAATACAGCGCAATCCCGGTGATGCGGTGCACGATCGACAGCGCCATCGTCAGCGTCCAGCGATAGCTCTGCAGATGCGGCGAAAGCGGGCGTTCGATCCTGGCGGTCATCGGCGGCTTTGACGGTTTAAGGGCCGGCGTAAAGGCCCCGGGGATCGCATTATGTCAATCCTATTTACGAACTCGAAACTCCCAGCGCAACGCCGAAAATCAACCCCCGCGAAGATACCTCCCGTCATGGCCGGGCTTGACCCGGCCATCCATCTTCATCGCAAAATGCTTTTATCGAAGATTGATGGATACGCGTGTCAAGCCCGCGTATGACGGATCAAAGCACGCGCCCGCGCATGACGGAACAAGTGAGCTGCCGCCTGGCGCAACGAGTCCCTAGTTCGCGACCGTCTGCACCACGCTCGAAACCGGCCGTGAGCTGATCGTCGGCAGCTTGGCATCCTTCACCACTTCCGCATCATACTGCGCGATGGTCTGCAGCGGCATCTTGGCTTTCATCTGCACGACCTTGTAGCCGCCCGCCTTCAATCGGCCGAGCAGGGTCGGCAGCGCTTCTGCGGTGTGCTTCTGGAAGTCGTGCATCAGGATGATGCCTTTGCCGAGCTTGTTCACTTTGGTCATCACGGTTTCAACGATCTTGTCAGGCGTGCTCGCCTTGAAGTCGAACGAGTCGAGGTCGGTGGAGAACATCGCGACGTCGCGGGTGCCGAGGTAGGTCACCATCGCGGGCGGGTGCTGCAATTGCGGAAAGCGGAAGAACGGGGCCGGTGCGGCGCCGAGCGCGAGACGTACCGCACTAAAACCCTTCTCGATTTCGTCCTTGGCCTGCTGCTCGGTCATGCCCTTTTTGTTCAGGTTGACGTGCGACCATGTATGGGAGCCTACGGTGTGCCCGGCGGCGGCAACCTGCTTCAGAATGTCGGGATGGTAGGTCGCGTGCTTGCCGACGGCGAAGAAAATTCCGGTCGTGCACTCGTCGGCAAGCGCCTTCAGCACCGCAGGCGTGTTCACGGGCCATGGGCCGTCGTCGAACGTCAGCACGACTTCCTTTTCGGCAAGGAAATCCAGCTGCTTGAAATGCTCGAAGCCGAATCCCGGCCCGCCCGTGGTATCGATTTCGACCACGCGGCCGATGCCAAGCGCATTGGGATTTGCACAGGCGCGTTTGGCCGGGGAGGGAACAGGTTTCGGTTCCGTTGCTGGCACTGTGCCGGTAACGTCGGCCAAGGGGTTAGCCTGAGCGGCCGGGGCAGGCGGAATGGCCGCCACTGCCGCGGGTTGGGCTTTTTCGGCCTGTTGAACTCTTTCAGGCGGAGAAGCCGCGCTCATCATCCATACGCCGCCGCCAACGCAGACCGAAACCGCGCCCGCGGCAACCAATCCAGCTACTACCCGCATCACATTCCTCGCAACCAAGGGAACCGCGCTTCATCGCGTGGCTCGTCCGTTGCGTTTTACGGCAATAATGAAAAGCATCCGTTAATGATGAACCCGGGCCGGAACAGCCATCGTCCCGTTTGCGGAGCGGCGCAACGCCGCACCTCACCCCCCGTACAGATACCGCGGCAGCCACAGCGTCATGCCCGGCCACAGATACATGATGACCATGCAGACAATCACTATCAGCATGTAGGGCATCATGCCGGCAAAGATCTGGTTGAGCGTGACGTGCTTCGGCGCCACGCCCTTCAGATAGAACGCCGACATCGCCACCGGCGGCGACAGGAACGCCGCCTGCAGGTTCACGAACACCAGCGTTCCCCACAGGATCGGGTCGATGCCGAAATGCTTCAGCATCGGCAGGAAGATCGGCACGAAGATGATGATGATCTCGGTCCATTCCAGCGGCCAGCCGAGCACGAAGATGATCGCCTGGCTCAGGATCATGAACTGAACCGGGGTCATGTTGAGCGAGAGCACCCAGCTTTCCAGGAGTGCCTGGCCGCCGAGGATCGCGAAAACAGCGGAAAACAGCGCGGAGCCTACGAACAGCCAGCACACCATCGCGGTGGTTTTTGCGGTCAGGAAAACCGCTTCCTTGGTGCGCTTCCAGTCCAGCGTGCGGGCGTGGAACGCCAGGAGGAAGGCGCCTGCCGCGCCGACGGCCGCGGATTCCGTCGCGGTCGTGATCCCGAACAGGATCACGGCGAGTACGACGGCGGTGAGGATGCCGAGCGGCATCACCGATGAGGTCAGGAGCTTGAGCACCTCGAAACGCTCGCCGTTCATGCGCCAGTAGGAGCGCAGCGTCCACAGCGCCAGCACGGCCGCGCTGATCCCGAACCAGAGATAGAACTGGAAGTCCGGGCCGGTTTCGGCCGGCGTCGCCGCCGGCGCCGACACCGCGCTGCCGAGTTGCTGCAGGCCCTCAATCGGGCCGGACGCAGCCGCGGCCTGCTGATGAATGACCACGTACCACCACACGGTCGACATGATGATGGTGGTCAGCAGGAACGGTACCAGCGCGATGATGAAATTCTGCACGATGGCCCCATAGGTCATGGGCTTGCCGTCGATCTGAAGGCCCCTGGCCTGCGCCGGCGAAACCAGCGCCTTGAGCAGTGCGACGAACATGTTGGGCGAATAAACCTGCTCGAATTTGGCGATCCAGGCCGGCACCTTGACCCGGGTCTGCTCCTCCGGCAGCGGCGGCGCGATCTTCGGGTCGATCAGCGCCCAGCCGATGACGTAGACGAGATAGAGGAATGCCAGGAAAAAGCCCGGGAACATCGCGGCCGCGTACAGTTTTACGACTGATTGTCCGGCCACCGCGGCGTAGACGATGATCATCACCGATGGCGGGATCAGGATTCCGAGCGTGCCGCCGGCCGTGATGACGCCGGCGGCAAGTTTTACGTCATAACCGGCGCGCAGCATCGGGTTGAAGGCGATGACGCCCATCAGCACCACGACCGCGCCGACCAGGCCGCTGGCGATGCCCCAGAAGGTGCAGACGATCAGGGTCGCGACCGCGAGCGAGGCCGGCACGCGGCGGAACGCGAGCTGGATCGAATAGAACATCTTGTCGACCAGCGCGCCGCGCTCCATCACATAGCCCATCAGCACGAACAGCGGAATGGAGATCAGGACGTCGTTGGTCATCGCGCCATAGGTGCGCTGGACCATCAGATCGAAGACGCGGTTTTGCGTCCAGTTCTGCGCCGGGTCGTAGAACGCGATGAAGCCGAAGAACATGCCGAGGCCCATCAGCGTGAAGGCCGTGGCAAAGCCCATCATGATGACGACGATGATGAGCATCAGCATCAACAGGCCGAGTGCGGGATCGCTCATGTGTTCAAGTCCCCGCCCATGCCGCGCTGCCGCGCCATTTCGTCGATTCGCTGGGCACCCTCGATGGCCAGCTTGCGCGACTCTTCGTCGACATATTCGCTGTGCGCCAATTGCTCCTCGATCACGTCGGTCTCGGCGACATCCTTGAGCCGGCTCGGCCATTCGCCGGTCTGCAGGCAGACCACGCAGCGCACGATTTCGGCAACGCCCTGCAGCATGATCAGCGCGCCGGCAATCGGAATCACCGATTTGAAATGATAGACCGGCGGACCATCCGCCGTGACATTGGAATGCTCGGCGATGCGCCAGGAGTCGGCGGCGTAGTAAAAGCCGGCGTAGCAAAGCGCGGCGATGCCGGGCAGGAAGAACACGATGTACAGCACCAGATCGAGCGTAGCCTGGGTACGCGGCTTCATCGAACTGTACAGGAAGTCGCCGCGGACATGGGCGTTCTGCGCCAGCGTATAGGCGCCGCCGAGCATGAACAGCGAGCCGTACAGCATGTTGTCGAGGTCGAAAATCCACGACGTCGGCGCGTTCAGGATGTAGCGCTTGAACACTTCGACGCAGACAACGAGCATCAGCACAATGATCAGCCAGGCCGCGGCCTTGCCGACCCAGGTGCTGATGCCATCGATGGTGTGCAGGAATCTTTCGACGCTCATGGTGTGCGGTCGTTCATCGCGAGGGGGCCCCGATACAAACCAAAGCACCACCCGGGACGCGTTCCCGGATGGTGCTTTGCCAGTCTAGCACAGGGTCAGATTTTTTTCGCTGCCCCGTTTGCACCCCAGTAGTGGTCGAACGCCATTTTTCGGCTCACCACCGTATCCTGCTCCCATCGGGTGGTCCGCTCGGCGAAGGCCAGCTGCGATTGCAGGATTTCCTTGAACAGCGGGTTTTCCGCCGATTTCTTCTTGACCACCTCGTCATAGATCTCGAGCTGCTGCTTGAGAATGGAGTCGGGCGTCTTGTAGAACTTGACGTTGTCCTTGGTCTGCAGTTCGAGGTAGTCCTTGGAATACCGGTCGATCGCCTTCAACGACATCTCGGACGAAGCCGCGTCCACCGCATTGGCGATGATGGCCCGTATCTTCTCCGGCAGCGCGTTGTACTTGTCCTTGTTGAAGGTAATCTCAAACTGCTCGGCGTTCTGGTGGTAGCTCTGCAGCATGCAGACCTTGGAGACGTCGGCAAATCCGAGCGCGCGGTCCGAGGAGGCGTTGTTGAACTCGGCGGCATCGAGCAGGCCGCGGTCCATCGCCGACACGATCTCGCCGCCCGGCAGCGCGTTAACCGCGGCGCCCATGGCCGTGTACACGTCAATGGAGATTCCGACCGTGCGATATTTGAGGCCCTTCATATCCTCGGGCTTGGTGATCGGCTTCTTGAACCAGCCGAACGGCTGCGTCGGCATCGGCCCGTAAGGGAACGAGACGACATTGGCGCCGACCGACTCATACAGCTTGGCGAGCAGTTCCTTGCCGCCGCCGTATTTGTGCCAGGCCAGCAGCATGTTGGCGTCCATGCCGAATCCCGGGCCGGAGCCCCATAGTGCCAGCGCGGTCTGCTTGCCGTAGTGATAGACCAGCACGCCGTGGCCGCCGTCGAGCACGCCTTTGGAGACCGCATCGAGCAGGCCGAAGGCGGGCACCACGGCGCCGGCCGGCAGCACCTCGATCTTGAGGTCGCCACCGGTCATGTCGTTGACCTTCTTGGCGTAATCCAGCGCGAATTCGTGGAAAATGTCCTTCGAAGGCCAGGTGCTCTGCCAGCGCATGCTGACCGGGCCCTGGGCCTTGAGGATGGTCGGCGCGGCCACTGTCGCGGCGGCCCCGGCCGCGGCCACTTTCAGAAAGCGGCGGCGCGTCGAGGTCTTGTCCTTGGTCGGTGCAGTCATGGTTTTCTCCCCTTTGGATGCCAGTCTTTGGTGGACCAGCCTTGATTTATTGGCCGAGAGACAAAGGCTTGCGCGGGTGTTTGGCAAGCCTTTTTTTAATGGCCGCAAGACATGCGACGCCGCGACGCGGCCTGCGCCGACAAAGCGTTTGGCGCGAGTTAGCTTTTATTCCCCGTCACATCAGAATTTTTATTGCTCCACTACAAATCGATTCTACGACGAAGGTAGGGTCAAGCTACGGAACCGCTCGCCGGCCGCATTGCAAGCATCGACCGACGATCGTGGATCACGTTCTCAAGCCGGTGAGCGGTGACGTTCAACGTCGTGACATCCATCGTTTCTTCGTCGCCGCTGATCGGTTTGGCCCGCTGCGCGGTGAGAATGCCGTCGATCTCTTCCTCGATGTCCGACAGTTCGGACTCCTGCTTGGCTTTCCGGATCCTGCGCCCCAAGGCGTAGAGCGAATCCAGCGCGGCTTCGCTGGTTTGCGGCTTCCCGACCCCGAGAAATTTCCAGGCCGCCGCCAGCACGGTCGCGAGGCCGCCCAGCACCATCGGCGTGAGGTAGATGACGTTGCCCCACTCGTCGAGGAAGCTTTGCGTGGTGGCGTTGTAGACGGCGGCTGCCCCCGGATGCACCGGAAGGTAGGCATCGGGGTCGGTGTCGGGAGCGGTAACCTGCGCCAGGATCGGCAGTTCGCCGATGAGGTCCCGGCGCGCGGCGAGCAGCGCCTTCGTCAGGCTGGTGACCAAATCGTCGCCGAGTTTCTTGTTGGCGACCAGATAGAGCGAGACTCTCAATGTGGTGAGATCGTCGTCGGGAACCGCGGGCGCGCCGCGCAACGTCCCCTTCGGCACGTCAAAGCTCTCATAGGCGCGCACCGTCTGCGCGATGGCGCCGGCGGATTCGATCGGGATCAGCACTGGGTTCGCCTTGCCGTTCTGCGGAAACAGATTGCGCACCAGCGTCAGATATTTCTCCGTAAGAGGAATCACGATCAGGATGGCGCCCACTTCCTTGCTCTCGATGGCGCGCCGCGTATCCGCGGGCGCGAGGTTCTTGAACGCGACACCGGCTTTGGCCAGGTCATATTCCTTGGTCAGCACATCGACGACTTGTCGATTGATCTCGCCGCCGACCACGCCGACCGTGCGGCGTTTCAAGCCCGGCACGTCGGAAATGGAAGATCCCGGCGGCGCAATCAGCAGTGCCACGGCCTTAGCCACCACTATGACGGCTTGCGCCTGCGACAGGTCGCCGACATCGCCGCGGACCACCGCCAGATCGGCCTTGCCCGATGAGAAGGCCTTGGCGGCTTCAAGCGCGCTGCCGGTTTCAATGGCCTTGAGCCGCACCGGCGCGTCCATCGAGACCAGCCTGCCGGCGATTGCCGACATGACTTTCCCCGCCTCGCCGTCGAGCGATCCGACTGCGATCGTCAGCGTCACCGGCTTGTTGTACCACCGGTACGCGAACAGGCCCGCGCCGGTCGCCAGCACAAAAACACCGATGACCAGGACGACGCGGAGCCAGGTCGGCAATCTCATCGAATTCATGCGTGCTCCGGATGGCAAAGGCGCTTCGCGATCGATCCGACCATTGGTTTCCCGTGGAAAGGCCGCAATTCTGACAAGACGAGGCTTTCAATTGGCCGGCCATGATCTCACCGGCGCCTGCCTCAATCAATTGCCCAACGCGCAATTGCCAGTTCAATTCTACCGGGATGGAAACCAAATCAATGAACCAACGCGGAATTTACCTAGGCGCGGCATTGTCGGTCGCGGTGTCGATCATGGGTCAGAACGGCGCGGTTGCGCAAGGCACCCCGGAGCAGCAGGCGGCGTGCCAGCCCGACGTGATGCGGCTGTGCGGCAATTTTATCCCCGATGTCGATCGCATCGTCGCGTGCCTGAAATACAATGAACCGAATTTGAACCCGGCGTGCCACGACGTATTCTTCCCGGTCGTGGTCGAGGAGCCAAAGCCGAAGGCGAGGCCTAAAGCGAAGCCGAAACCCAAGAAGACTGAACCGCGTTGACGTTCAGGGGAGAGGTGAACGCGAGCCGCTTCTACCTAAATTCATCACGCTCTAGAACAGCGGCGGCCGAAAATCGATGCTGCGCAGGATCACGCCGGGAGGATTGCCCTCGAGTTCGACGGCGAGGAATTTTCGCGACGCGCGTTCCTCAATGCGGTCGCGCAGCCGCAGGAATTGCTGCTCGCGCTGCTCCGGAGTGATCCGGGTCGATCCTTCAAGGCGATCCATGGCGTCGGTGCTGATGGCGCAAGGCACCTCCGTCTTGTCGTTCATCATCGTGAACAGCACGACCATGCGGTTGAAGTCGTAAGCCTGAAAGCCGCCTTGCGTGAGCGCCATGGGGGTGCTCCTTCTGCCAATGATGGATGGCATCGACGCTGCGCCGTTTCGGTGCGAATAGCCATGATTTTCTTCAGCCACTCGTCCGCGCCCGCCGTCCCTCGATCGGGTAGGCCGGATCGTTGAACCCCGGCGTCGAGGGATGGCCGGAGGCGACCAGCCGGTCGATCAGGGCCTCGTCCTCGGCGGTGAAGCGATAGTCGAGCGCGCGGAGATAATCGTCCCATTGCTCCTCGGTGCGGGGGCCGGCGATCACGCCTGACACGAACGAGGAGTTCAGCACCCACGACACCGCGAACTGCCCGGCGGTGATGCCGCGCGCCTCGGCGTGCCGGCGAATCTCCTGCGCCAGCTTCAGCGATTCCGGCCGCCACTCGGTCTGCATCATGCGGGTGTCGTTGCGCCCGGCGCGGGTCTCCTTGTCGGGCGGCGCGTCGGGCTGGTATTTTCCGGTCAATACGCCGCGCGCCAGCGGGCTGTAGGGCACGATGCCCAATCCGTAATAGCCGCAGGCCGGAAAATGCTCGACCTCCGGCATGCGGTTCATCGCGTTGTAATAAGGCTGGCTGACAATCGGGCGGTCGATGCCGAGACGGTCGCAGATGTTGCAGATTTCGGCGACGCGCCAGGCGCGATAATTGGAGACGCCGAAATAGCGCACCTTGCCTTGGCGGATCAGGTCGCCCATGGCGCGCACGGTCTCCTCCAGCGGCGTGGAATGGTCTTCCTTATGCAAATAATAGATGTCGATGGTGTCGGTGCCGAGCCGCTTCAGGCTTTCCTCGGCGGCCTGCAGCACCCAGCGCCGCGACAGCCCGCCGCGATTGGGATCCTCGCCCATCTGGTTGGCGAGTTTTGTCGCCAGAATCCAGTGCTGCCGGCTGTTGGAAATGGCGCGGCCGACCGCTTGCTCCGACCTGCCGCCGTTATAAGCATCGGCGGAATCGATGAAATTGATTCCGGCCTCGCGCGCCTTGGCGACGATCCGCGACGAGGTCGCCTCGTCGGTCGGGCCGCCGAACATCATCGTGCCCAGACAAATCGGCGAGATTTTCAGGCCGCTGCGGCCGAGTGGGCGGTAGTCCATGTTAATCCCTCCCAAACGTTCTGATCGTCATTGCGAGGAGCGAAGCGACGAAGCAATCCAGCTCTTTCGTGTTGCTTCTGGATTGCTTCGCTGCGCTCGCAATGACGGTAATTAATCGCTCGCTCACTACACGTCCGCTGGCGGTGAAACTATGTAGCGCGCTCGCGCCCGTCCTTCATCACCTTGAACACGCCGCTGGCCATCGCGACACAGCGCTCGCCTGCGGTCACCTCGGTGGTCACGAAGATCAGGCTGCGGGTCGAGCGGATCACGCGCGGCCTCGACACCAGCACCTCGCCGATCCTGGCGGCATCGACAAACTGCGTGTCGAACTGCACCGTGGCGAGGCTTGCCGAGCCCGAGACGAAACGTCCGGTCATGCCGCATGTGCGGTCCGCGAAGGTCATCAATACGCCGCCCTGGACAACGCCGCGGCGATTGTGATGTTTGTCCTCCGCGATCAACGCGTACTCCTGAACGTCATTGACGATCCGGTGCCAGAGCGGTCCGACCAGAGCGATGAATCCGCTGGCTTCCACGCTGCTCCAGCCAAGGGATTTCAGTTTCTCGGCCGCAGCATCGGTCATGGATTCAAACTCTCGGTAATGAGGTGCAATCTGAATTCCTCATCCTGAGGAGCGCTCCCTAAGGAGCGCGTCTCGAAGGATGGCCACAAGCTCTCATGGTTCGAGACGCGCCGCTGCGCGACGCTCCTCACCATGAGGCCTCGCCTTTCATCAAACGCTGGGGTGTTGTAGTCAAGCGGGATGATGCAGCCTTTCAACGATGCCACGAGGCGGAATATCGCCGAGCGCTGCGCGGCGTTCGCGCGGCTCGAACCGCGCGAGTTGACGGGGCTGAAGCAGGCCGCGGTTGCAATCGCTTTGGTGGACGCCAGGGATCGTTCGGGCGGAACGGCGCTGCTGCTGACATTGCGCGCCTCCGGGCTTCGCGCCCACAGCAATCAATGGGCGTTGCCGGGTGGGCGCTGCGACACGGGCGAAACGCCGGCCACGGCGGCGCTGCGCGAACTGCACGAAGAACTCGGCCTTGAACTTGGCGAAGCGGATGTTCTAGGCCAGCTCGACGAATATCCGACCCGCTCCGGTTATCTCATCACCCCGGTGGTGGCGTGGGCCGCCGACAGCGCAAGTCTGTCGCCGAATCCGGCCGAGGTGAGGTCCGTGCACCGCATTGCGCTCACCGATGTCGAACAACCCGACGCCTTCGACTTCGTTACGATTCCGCAGAGCCACCGCCGCGTGATCCGCTTTCGTCACGCCGGCCAATACATCCATGCGCCGACCGCGGCGCTGATCTACCAGTTCCGCGAAGTGCTGGCGGGCCGCGATACCCGCGTTGCCGAATTGGAGCAGCCGGTGTTCGCGTGGAAGTGACTTAAGGCGGATTGCGTTTCACCACGGCTTTGCGCGACGATGCGGCCAATCAAAAACAATCGTCCCGGGAGGACCGTCCGACATGCGTATCTGGAAAACCTTGGGCAGCGCGGCAACTGCCGCACTCGCGATGTGTGGACCTCTCGCTCCCGCGCAGGCGCAGACCTACCCGAGCCGGGCGATCACGCTGGTGATTCCGTTCGCCCCGGGCGGCAGCACCTCGATCGTGGGGCGCGGCATCGCCGACAAGATGAGCGAACTGCTCGGCGAAAAGGTCGTGGTCGACAACCGCCCGGGCGCCGGCGGCACCGTCGGCACCAAGGCTGTGGCGAGGAGCGATCCCGATGGCTACACCCTTGTGCTGGGCTATACCGGAACGCTGGCGATCGGACCGTCGCTGTACAAAAATGCCGGATACGATCCGCGCAAGGATTTTGCGCCGATCGGCCTGATCGGCAACGCGCCGAATTCGCTGGTGGTGCACCCGTCCTTCCCCGCCAAGACCATCGCGGAGTTGATCGCCTACGCGAAAGCCAATCCCGGCAAGGTCAATTTCGGCTCCGCCGGTGCCGGCACGGTCAGCCACATCACCGGCGAATATTTCGCGGCCTCCGCCGGCATCAAGCTGGTGCATATTCCCTACAAGGGAACCGGACCTGCGCTGACCGATCTGCTCGGCGGCCATATCCCGATGGCATTCGCGCCGATTCCCGCCTCGCACCCCAACGTCACTGCCGGAAAGTTGCGCGCTCTCGCGGTCACCAGCACCACCCGCTCCAGCCTGCTGCCGGATGTGCCGACAATCGCCGAGTCCGTACTGCCCGGATTCGACGCCTCGCTCTATTACGGGCTGGCAGCACCAGCCGGCACGCCGCGGCCCATTATCGACAAGCTCAACACGGCATTGCGCGACGCGCTTGCCTCCGGCGAGGTCAAGAGGCAGCTGACGCAGGACGGTACCGAAATCACGCCGGGCACGCCGGAAGACTACGCCGCCTTCATCGACAAGGACGAGAAGAAATGGTCGCAGCTGGTCAAGGCCAGCGGCGTCGAGCAGGAGTGAGCCGTCTTCTCGTCATGGCCGGGCTTGTCCCGGCCATCTACGCCTTTTTCCTGTAGCGAGGAATCGTAGGTGGGCAAAGGCGCGCTGTTCGCGCCGTGCCCACCCCTGCAATGCCCATGGTGGGCACGCCATCGGGCGCGCATTGGCCCGACCGTTGGCTTTGCCCACCCTACGCTCTAAACAAGTGGCATGCTCGCGTCTCCGATTCGCCGTTGCTCCGGAACTCTCGCATTAGCGCTGCTGCTGATCGCGCCGCAGGCGTTCGCAATGGACGGGAGAGGAATCCCCGCGGCGACCGCGAATGCATTTGCGCAGGCGGCCTCCCCGCAAGCGATCGCGGAATATCGGCGCAAGCTAAAGGAATATCTCGAGGCCCGCGCGACCTTTGAGCAAGAGGCGGGCGCCTACTGGAGTTCGATCTCGGAGAAGCGGCGCGGACGCAATGCCAAGCGCCGCGACCGGCAAGCGATCGCGCTCGACGATTATGTGCTGACACAGCCGCCAGCGTATGACGGGCCGAAGCGGCCGGTCGATCCGTCGCCATCGGAGCCGGACGACACGCCGCGCCCGCGCAAGACCATTCCGGTCGTCGCCGATCTGCTGAAAGCCGCCGCGGAACATTTCCAGTTCGCGCCGCAGCGGCCGGCAAACGAACTCGAGTTCAAGCGCGCCTACGCCCGGGTTGCGTCCGCAGCGGGGCTGACGCGGGAGCAGGCGGTGCGGGTCTATGCATTCGAGACCGGCGGCAACGGCAATCACGACATGCAATCGGGCTTGAGCCCGTCGCGGCCGGGCTCGCGTGCGATCTCGACCGCGATCGGCTACAATCAGCTGCTCACCACCAACAGCGTGGAGCTGCTTGCCGAGCAGGGCCACGACATCCTCAAGGTGGTGACCGAAAGGGCCGCGCGATTGTCCGGCGCGCCGCGCAAGGCGATGGATCACAAGATCGCGGTGCTGAGGCGGATGGTGGCGTTCGCGCGCTCGGTGCCGGACGAATGGGCCGCGCATGAAAAACTCGCCAATACGCCGCAGGGCTGGGCCGTCCACGCCATGGTGCTGGACATCGATGTCGGCCCGCTGCTGCAGACGCACAAGCTGCTGACTTCCGTCATCTTCGCGCGCAACAAGGGGCATGTCCGTCCGCTGACCGCGGCCGAACTGGAGATGATGAACCTGACCGGCGACGGCACCGGGCTCGACATGGTGACGATGCCGCAGGCGATGCGCGAACGGGTCCCGACCTCGAATTTTTTCCAGCGTGGCGGCTACGAGCGCAATCCGGTGGCGGTCCGCAACAACACGGTGGCGAAGCTGCTGGCGGTGACCGATGCGCGGATGGACAGTAATTCCAGCAATCAAGGCGCCAAAGACTTGGCGGCGGCGTTCTAGCTCTTCATCCTCCCCTGGAGGGGGAGGGTCGGCGAACAGCGCGCGAAGCGCGATGTGTGACGGGGTCGAGTGAAGCTACTAAGGCAGCGCAGCGGATGAACAACACCCCACCCCGCCGCGAATTTCATTCGCGTCGACCCTCCCCCTCCAGGGAGGGTAAGCGAGCCATGGGCTTCGCTCACCCCGGCCCGAACTTGAATTTGCCATCGCCTTCCAGATACGGACCGGTGCGCATATATAGCTGTCCGTTGGTGCCGATGAAGAACAAGGTCTCCTTCGGCACCTTCTTGGCGCCCTTCAGCAGTTCCTTGGCGTTGCCGGTGCCCATCTTGTAGGAATACGTCTTGCCGTCCTTGCCGTAGCCGTAGCCCATGTCCGGCGACAGCACCCAAGGTGTCGGCGCCGCGCCCTGCGCGCCTGCCGCCGTCGCCAGCGCGGTCAGTGCGACCGCTGCCAAAAGCGTTTTCGTCGAAAATCTCGTCATCGTGCATTCTCCAGCCGCTGATTTGATTGGTGTCACCGATGGCGCTAGCCAGCGTTTGAACAAACCACGAACGTCATTCCGGCGTCAATACGGCGCGAATTGGTTCGCGACTTTGTCATTTCACGATTCAATCTTCGCGGCTATCTTCCAGTTTCAATTTCGAGCCGCCTTGCGAGCGGCCATGGGGATGTCAGGATGAATTACGTATTGAAGGCCTGTTGTTTTATCGGATTGTCGGTTTCGATTCTGGCGCCGGCCGCACACGCAGCTGAGTACCAGCTAAGCAACAACCAGCGCATTTCCTGCGGCCGCGGCTTGAGTCCAGGCAAACTCAGCACTGCAACATGCAAGTCCTACGCTTATGTCTTCAACGTCAAGACATCGGAATATTTCAGGTGCTCGGTCAGCATGTCGCTGACGCGCGACAACAAGGAAGTGATCAGCAACCAGAGCGAAGGCAGCTGCGTCAAGAAGCCCCGCATCTTCGACACCGATTCCAGCTACTCGTTCGACGCCACCGAAACCGAGCCGCCGAACACCAATTCGTTCTTCGGGCAGGGCGGTTACGCGGTGTGGGCCAGCGACAACAATGCGCGCAAAGTCCGCGGCTGCATCATCATCAGTTCGGGACTGGGGTCGGACGTGACGAAATGCCTGGACATGAAGTTCGAGTGAAGCCGTGGAAATCGTAGGGTGGGCAAAGGCGCGCTCTTCGCGCCGCGCCCACCATCTTGTTGTAATGGTTTTCGAGATGGTGGGCACGTCGCTTCGCGCCTTTGCCCACCGTACAAGTCGTCCGCTCATTCCGGCTTGATGCCGGCGAATTTTGCCACCTTGCCCCACTTCTCGGTTTCCGCCAGCACGTAAGCTTGCATGTCCTCCGGCGAGCCGCCGGCGGGTTCGGCGCCGAGCTTGCGCAGGCGTGCGATCCCGTCCTCAGTCTTGAGGAACTTGTCGACGCTGGCATTGAGCCGGCCGATGATCTCCTTCGGCGTTTTTGCCGGCGCGCCGATGGTGAACCACGACGCCGCCTCGTAGCCGGGGACACCGGCTTCGGCGATGGTCGGCAGGTCCGGCAGCAGCGGCCAGCGCGTCGCGGTGGAGACCGCCAGCGGGCGGATCTGGCCGGCTTCGGCGAAGGGCTGCGACGCCGGCAGATTGTCGATCGTCAACTGGACGCGGCCCGCAATCAGGTCGGTCAGCGCCGGCGCGCTGCCCTTGTAGGGGACATGGGTCATGTCGACGCCGGTCATCGACTTGAACAGTTCGGTGGACAGATGCGCGGTGCTGCCGAGCCCGGGCGTGCAGTAGAACAATTCGCCCGGCTTGGATTTCGCATGCGCAATCAATTCCACGACCGACTTGACCGGCAGCGAGTTGGTCACCGAGCACAGATTCGCCACCCGCGCGATGATGATGACAGGCGCGATGTCCTTGATCTGGTCGTAGGTCATGGCCTTGAACACGAACTTGTTGATCGCGTGCGTGCCCGGCGTGCCGACGATGAAGGTGTAACCGTCAGGCTCGGCTTTCGCGACCGCGTCCGCAGCGATATTGCCGCCGGCGCCGGTCTTGTTCTCGACGATGAACTGCTGGCCGAACTCTTCCGACACCTTTGCCGCGACCACCCGCGCCAGGATGTCGGTGGTGCCGCCGGCCGCGAACGGCACCACGAGTTTTACGGGCCGGGTCGGCCATTCGGCGGCGCGGGCCCGGCGCGGCAACAGCGGCAGCGCGCCCAGCGCAGCGGCGCCGCCGATCAGGATGGAGCGGCGGTTCGGACGAAAGCGGTTCTGGGATTGCATGCCGGGTGTTTCCTTGCGAATGGAATTGTTCGGGGGAAATTGGTTTCGCTGCCTAGAGTACGCGGGGAAGTGCGGCGTTGCCAGTACGAAGCGCGCCGGCGTGCGGGCCGGCTTCGGGCATCATGACGACGAACAGCGCAAGTGCCACGGCCGCGATGGCAGCCAGAAAAAGAAAAGCCGCACTGTAACCGGCCGCGACCACGATGAATCCGGCCGCCGCGGCGCTGAGCGCACCGCCGAGGCCCGCCGCGGTGGCGATGGCGCCCTGGCTGACGTTGAAATGACCGGTGCCGCGGGTGAGGTCGGCGACCACGAGCGGGAACAGCGCGCCGAAAATGCCGGCGCCGACGCCGTCGAGCAGTTGCACGCCCACCAGCCAGTAAGGATTGTCGGCGAGCGGATACAGCGCGCCGCGCAGTGCCAGCACCGCCAGTGCCGCGGCGAAGATCGGCTTGCGCCCCCACGCGTCGGCCTTGCGGCCCACCATGATCGCGACCGGCACCATCACCAGCTGCGCCGCGACGATGCAGACCGACATCAGCGTGGTGCCGAGAGCGTTGTTCACCAATGCCAGCTTTTGTCCGACCAACGGCAGCATGGCGGCGTTGGCAAAGTGAAACAGCACCGCCGAGGCAGCGAAGATCAGCAGCGGCCGGCAGGTCAGCAGGACCTGGAATCCGGAAGGCTTGTCGCGATGGTCGGCATCAGGCTCGGTCGTGCCGTCGAGCCCGCGCGCTACATGATTGTCGATGGCATCGGCGGGAATCGATAGCGTCGCGAAAATGCTGGCGATGGCCATCGCGGCCAATAGCCAGAACACAACGACTGGGCCGAAAAAATACGCCGATATGCCGGCGAGCGTCGCCGCGGTCGCGTTGCCGGCATGATTGAAGGCTTCGTTGCGCCCGATGCGTTTGGCAAATGCCTTCGGTCCGACGATGCCGAGGGTTACCGCCGCTACTGCCGGTGCAAAGATCGCTCCCGCTGCCCCCGCGATGGCCTGGGTAGCCGCTACCCATTCGAATCTGGCAATGAACGGCAGAGTGAGGCACGCCAGCGTGACCACGATCGCAGCCGCAATCATCAGGCCGCGCTTCGCCGTGCTTCGGTCGATCAATGCGCCGGCGGGGGTCTGGGCGATGATGCCGGCCAGCGCGGCGATCGACATCACCATGCCGATGCTGGCCTGGTCCCATTTTTGTTCGGTCAAAAGATAGATCGCGAGATAGGGGCCGAGCCCGTCGCGCACGTCGGCGAGAAAGAAGTTCAGCGCGTCCAGCGGGTGTTTGACCTTTGCGGCCTCAGCGCGTGCCAAACTGTCCTCGCTCTCGCGGTGGTGTCCGGCCCCCAACTGTGGTCGAGCGGGTTAAGTTCCGCGATTACGAGCGAAATCTCTCGATATGTCGTCCCCGCGAAGGCGGGGACCCATAACCACAGGCAAAACGCTGACCGTATGCCGGTCAGCGTCAGTTTAGCTTGGTTGCCGCGCTTGCTGCGATCAGAAATACACGCAATTTTAGTGGCTCATGCGCGCCGAGACCGGATGTCCGGGACCTTCCTCCATCGGGAATCAATCCGTCTGTAACGGGATGTGAACGTCGATCTTCGGATTCCCCATCAGCTTGGCGGGGAAGCGGGCCCCGACGACCTTCTTGTTCACCGGTTCGACCTCAACACTCAGCTTGCCTCCGGATACTTCCGCTAGAGGCAGGTCGAAGTCGAAGTGTGTCATTGCGTTCTTGACGCATGTCTCACACTGCTCCGGCTCCGGGGGCTGAAACATGAAGCGTGAGGCAATCTGCTTGCCATCCTTCAGAAGATTGACCGCGAAGCTGCCGGGTATCTTCACCCGATTGATGCCGGTAACGGAGACCGTCGCGCGCTGAGGGTTGAGCGAGACCGCGCGGTTGATGGACGCCGCACGACTGGTCTTGAGCGCAAATGCGAGCATCGGCGCTTCAGTAGTGGGCGGCGCGTAGTCGACACTTAGAGAGTTCACCGAATCGATGACCTTCACGGTAGTGAGCCCGGCCGGTTGGGCCGTGAACGGCGTCAGCGCCTCCAATGGGCCGATGGTGAATATCTGATAGCTGACCGGATCGGTCAGCTTGTCGATGGTCGTGAGCAACCCATTGAGGTCTGTGGCCTGTGTTTTCTTCTGCCATTCCCACCATAGCCGGTCCCAGTTCGCGTGAAAGAACCAGAAAACCGGATCGAAGGCGGCGACCGACGGGTCGGACATGGTCGGTCCGATCGAACCGTGGCCGCCATCGTGAGCGGCGATGATGGTGTTGTTCGTGGCGCCGGACCAATAACCGTGAAAATCCTCCCAGTCCGTCTTGGTGAGAGCCCGATTGATATCGCCGGTCACATCGTATCTCAGCAGCCCGGCCTGGATATCAGGGTAGGAAAAGCGCTGGGTGACGTAGCCTTTGTCATACCCGCCACCGATGTCCTGCGGGAGCGTGTAGCTGTCGTAGGGAGGGGATTTGAGAAGGTCCGGAAACGGCGTCGTGATGTCCCAGTACGGAAGGGTGACGTTCGCGCATCCGGGAATGGAGCGCAGCGCGTTCTCAAAGCCCAACAGGTAAGCTCTGTGCCACGGGTTGTAGGCAGGCGCGTGGTGCATACAGTACGCCGGCAATGGAAGCCAATGAATGCCAGCCTGCGCGAAATAGCTGTTCGGGTCGGAGACGCCGTTGGCCAGGATGCCCTCGAAAGCCTTTTTCAAGGTATCGCGCTCAGTGGCGCTCAGACTGTTCACGTCCTTCCTGATCCGCGTGGCCGCCGTTTTCCGGGCCGTCAGAGACATCATCGCGGAGGCCGGAGCGTATGCCGGAACGCCTTTCGGACAGCCGTCGGTTATCCAATTGAGAAAGGTCTGGTTCATGTCCTGCGTCCACGGATTGCCGGGAGGCATCTTTTGGCTCGCGACCTGGCCGTAGATGTTGCCGGCGCCGACCTGGACCTGCTCGTAACTGGTCAAGTCCAGGTGTTGGGTGCCCATGTGCTCGATGTCCGTTTTGGTGAACATCAGGCGGATCGTGTCGTACCAGGTGGGATGCGCTACGGGATAGGTCGGTGTGACAGACATAATAGCCTCCGTGGGTCAATCTATTTGGGGTCAATCGGACTCAAGCATAAGGTACACGCTCAGCGTGGGGTGCCCCATCCGTTCCAGCTGCGGACGTTGTCCAGGCAGGGGCGATCCAGCAGGCTCTATCTCGACGCTTAGTTTGCCGTCGGCCACGGCATCGATGGGCAGAAGGAAGTCGAAGTGGGCAGGTTGACGCTGAGCGGCATCCGCGCCGTCCGGAGCATGCAAGAAGAAGCGCGACGCTATACGCTGTCCGTCCTTGACGAGGTGCACAGCGAACGAGGTCGCGATGGCGCTGGTATCCAGGCCCTCGACGGCGACATTCACTTCACGCGTGTTCACTGCGACCGTCTCAGAGATCGAGACCGATTTGCGGGTCTTCCGCGCGCCGCTCATGGCCGAAAACTCACGTCCTGCTCACTTGCGCCGGACAGCACAAGTTTTACCTCCCTCCCAGATCGCTACACTCTAAAATTGAGTATATAATCTTTCATTCAGTCCGAAAGCAAGTATGTGCCGCCTGGAATGAAATTGCGCCGGCGTCGGATCATGCGCGGAGCCTTCCGCCGCCGACGCCCTTCTCCTTGAAGTGCTTCAGCGCGCCGGGATGGAACGGGACCGATGAACGCGTCTGCACCTGGTTGTCGAGCGAAAAGCTTTCGGCTTCCTTGTGTACGGCGACGATATCGGCCTTCTTCTCCACCAGCGTCTTGACGATGGCGATGCTGGCTTGGCGAGGGTAGATGACCGCGTAGACTGGGCTGAGAGCTTCCGTTCTGAAATCCAGCTTCGCGGAGAGAGTGTGTTTGCAATTCGGCGATTTGAAATCCTGAACTTGCGATCTCTTCGTAGGTAACAAAGGATCATTTACCAGTGTTTTTGTCTTGCACGAGCAAAGGAGTCCATGGTGACCGAAGCCCGCAATGATTGGATCAAGCCAACTACGCTTGTAGGACGCAACGTAAGGCTCGTGCCGTTGTCACAGGACCACCGTGAAGCTTTAGTTGAGGCTGTTCGTGACGGTGCGCTATGGCGCCTTTGGTACACGAGTGCGCCTGCGCCCGAGGAGATGGAAGCAGATATCAACCGTCGGCTTGGACTTCAGGCAGCCGGCGCAATGCTGCCATTTACCGTTATCCATGAGCCAAGCGGTCGTATCGTCGGAATGACGACTTATGCCAATCTCGATCCAACAGGTCCTCGTGTCGAGATTGGATATACATGGTATTCACTTAGCATGCAGAGAACCGGGCTAAACACCGAAGCAAAACTCATTCTGCTCGAGCATGCATTTGATGAAATTGGCTGCGTTGCCGTGGAGTTTCGCACGCATTTCCTGAATCATCAAAGTCGCCAAGCTATAGAGCGGCTCGGAGCAAAACTCGACGGAGTTCTCCGTTCCCACCAGCGAGCAAAGGATGGCACGATCCGGGATAGCTGTATTTACAGCATAGTTATGCATGAATGGCCGTCGGTACGCTCGCATCTTAACTGGCAGCTTGATAAGCCTCGTGGTGACTGAGGGTCGTTGCTTCCACTCTTGACCTGTATCTGGCTGCTGGCTTTTGGAACATTTGCAAAGGCGTGATCCAGCTCGCCGGTGCTGTACTGGCCTGCGAGGCCAGTGTCCTGAAGGACGCCGCCTTGCAGAGCATAACACTGCTCTCGGTGCTGATCCGCCATGAGCAGACGATGTTCGCCCAAGCTCAACAATCCACGGCCTGTATGGCCAACCACGACGTGAGGCGGGGCCACGCCGCCGCCAACGGCTTTCTGGCCGGTCAGGTTCCGTCGCCGCAAAGAAAAGGCCGCGATCCGTAGCGGATCGCGGCCAAATCGAAGCGGAAGCGTTAGCCGGCGATAGCTCTACCCGCCGACGCCCTTTTCCTTGAAATACTTCAGCGCGCCGGGATGGAACGGCACCGGCGAGCGCGCCTGCACCTGGTTGTCGAGCGAGAAGCTTTCGGCTTCCTTGTGCACGGCGACGATATCGGCCTTCTTCTCCACCAGCGTCTTGACGATGGCATAAGCATCGTCATTGCTCATCTTGTCGCCGGTGACGATCAGGTTCCAGACCTCGGCAATGGCGTTGTCCTTGTCCATGCCGGGATAGGCGCCGGTCTTGATGGTGCTGGAAGTGTAGAGCTTGCCGAATTTGGCGTTCATCTTCTCGACCGTGTCGGCGTGATCGATCAGCTTGATCTTCATGCCGGGCGTTGCCGCAAGATCAGTCACCGCCGCGGTCGGGATGCCGCCGACCCAGAAGAACGCGTCGATCTTGCGGTCCTTGATGGCGTTGACGGATTCGGCCACCCCAAGCCGCTCGCGTTTCATGTCCTTGTCCTTGTCGAGGCCGGCCGCCTCGATCACGCGGAACGCCATCACCTCG
>NZ_DASYMN010000175.1:0-2660 GCF_036009065.1 Bradyrhizobium sp.
CGCGCCATCACCGCGGTCGGATCGGCAAACATCGCGTGGACGAACGCCACGTTGGCCGCGATACTCGCCTCGCATGCGTGCCCGGCACCATGTGCGGCACGGCGTCGAGTGCAACCGCCAAGTTTATAGATCCGGCCCTCATTATCTTGAATGAAAGCTGAGGGCCGGCACGTGCTTAGATATGAAGCACGTGGACATGCGCAAGTTGGCTCCGGCCGCTCAGGAGGAGAGACGGCGACAGGTGATTGGGCTGCGCCAGAACGGCGTGAGCTATGCGGCCATTGCCGCCCAGGTCGGGCTCAGCCAGACCTGGGTTCGCGGTCACGGCGCACACGCGTTGAATCCGCGGGCCAAATCAGTGGCTTACAGAAGACGGATTCCAGGCGTGTGTCTAGGCCGTGGCAGGGGTCTCCGCCGTCTCGGCCACCGCCATCAGTTGCTTAGGTGCTGATATTCCGAGCTTTTTTAGCAAACCGGCCAGCTCGGCGCCGATTTTCGTGCGCTGAACAATCGTCCGGCTTTCGCTGCGGTAGCGGACCGCCTTCAGCGCCGCCAGCACGTGTGCGACGCGCGCCCACGGCAGAGCCGTGCGGATCTCCGCAGAACGCTGCATCTGCAGCGCGAGAACACAAAGCTTCACATGCGCCTCGATCCGGCGTGGCGTCCAATGAAACATCGGACGCACTTCGAGGCCGGTCTGCTTCATCCGCCGGAAGCAGGATTCAATCATCGCACCGGCCTTGTAAGCGAGGGCAACGTCCTCCGCCGAGAGTGTATCGTGGTTTGTTATGACGACAAACTTGCCGTCGAATTTCTCCGCCGCTCTCACCTTGGCCGCATCCAGCTTTGGCCGACCATGCCGCTCGGTGCTGAGGTAGCGGCTGTAACGCTTCGACGCCATCAAGGTACAGGCTGCCTTCGGATGGTCATCCTCTCGCTTGTCCAGCGCCGTCAGCTCGGCCTCAATCTCCATCAGCACCTGCTGGCGATGCTGTCGCTGGCGTTCAGCTTCCAGCGGATTGAGGCATAGCACGTAGCGCTTGCGCCGCTCGCCATCACCGACCCAGACTTCCTTGACCTGTAGGTTGCCAGCGACCTCTCGATAACGGCCCGGGCGGGTCAGTACCTCAGCCTCAACGTCCTGCACCCGGCGCATCGGTACCGCCAGCACGTAGCGGCCGAGGCCGCGGCTCAGTTCGACGAGGTTCTTGGCCGCGTACATCCCAGCATCGCCGACGAACAGGCAACGGCCGAGCTGCCAGGCATGCAGGTCCTGCTTGATGCGGGCAACCGTCGCCACGTCGGCGGTATTGCCTGGCAGTACCCACGAGCGCACTGGCATCCCGTCGCGCGTGACCGCCAGCGCGATAATGACCTGCGGCTGGTTATCGCGGCCTTCCTTGCTGTGACCACGCTGGCGCAGCGGCGCAGATAGCTTGCCAGCCCAATGTTCGGCGAATTCATCCGGCTCGTCGATCTCGAAATACGCTGTGGTGGTATCGTAGAAAATCAGATCGACATCCAACCGCAGCAGGTCGGCGGCCTTCAGGAACACGTCGCGTTCGATCTCGTCGGACCAGACGGCGAGGAAGTCGAGGGCGCGATAGAGCTGATCGACGGCGATTGCGTCGGCTTGCGGCAGCCAGGCGATATCGGACAGCCACCGTGTGGCACAGGCTAGCTTCGAGGCGGGGTCGTCAAGACGTTGCGCCGCCATGGCGAACAAGGCGACCTCGTGCGGGGCGGTCAGGCCGGCGCGATCCGCGCGGATGCGGATGGCCTCGCCGATGCCGAGTTCTTCCCACAGACCGCGGGCGGTCAGCACGATGGCGAGTTCAAAGACGGCGTCGATCTCGATCTCGGCAACCGCAGTCTTGCCGCGGGTCGGCAGGGTGTCGGCAGCATCGGCATCGATGACGCGGTTGATGCTGGCGAGCAGACGCTGCAGGGCGGCGCGGTCGAGTTGATCGGCCCGGCCGAAGCTGTGGATGACGCGGGTTTCCGAGCGCTTGGCCTCGGCGTTCCAGTCGTTTTCGGCGAGGGCATAGTAGGCGACGGTGGATCCATCGCGGTTTCGCCGCTCGGTGACGCGCAGATACATACCTAGGATTTTAGGCTATCTGGCTGCCAATGCTAATGACAACGTCGTCAGTGTGTGTCTAGGCGTCTGAAGAATTTCCGGACCGGCTGACGTCGAAAGGGGGCCAATTCAATGGGTTACCAGCGCCGGCCCGCGCTCGTGTGCCCAGAGACCGCGAACCCAGGTCTATGGCTTCACAGTCTACGAGAGCTTCGAAAGCGAGCAGGTTGCGAAGTCGGGCGTCGTGCCAATGCCGGCGCACACCGAAGCGGTCGTCGGCGGGCATGCGGTTCTGGCAGTGGGCTATGACGATAAGCACCAGGTCTTCATCGTGCGTAATTCCTGGGGTCCGAAGTGGGGGCAAAAAGGTTACTTCACGATTCCTTACGCCTATTTGACAGATCATCACCTGGCCAGTGACTTTTGGACGATCCGGTTGGTTTCAGGCTAGACGGTTCGCGTTTCAATGCGTTCCCGACGCATCTGTGTCCGGGGACGCTATTGCACAACCTGGATATGAAGCTGGAAGGATTTCGCCGGGGGTTGGTCCGTCTCGAACGAGCGGGCATAGCGCAACACG
>NZ_DASYMN010000176.1:0-2373 GCF_036009065.1 Bradyrhizobium sp.
GCGTGGTTTCGCTGATGGCCATGGTGCCCGAAAGTGAGTGAAGGACGCCGACCTTAATGGTGTCATCCGCCGCTTTCGCGGGTGCAAATGTGGCCAAGCCCAAAACCAAGCCGGCACTTACCGCCAGCCAACGGCGCCGGCTCATGGGTTTTGCTATGGCGTAAGTCAAATCGGTGATCATGTGCTGTCATCTCCCTGGCGCAGACGTAAAGACGCTGCGAACGGCCCCACGGCCGCCTGCGGTTAACGGAATCGCAAGAAGCATGCCACGGTGCAAAAATGGCGTAACCGGATGAGGTCGCTAGGGAATCCGGAATCGGACACGGCCTTCGTTTCGGTATTGCCCAAACTTTAGCCTCAAAAAATGTATGCGTAGTCGGCATTTTGTTTATTTAATAAGCAAACTGCAACAATTGCCTAAATTTCCGACAGCGGATTTACGCCGAAAAAACCGAGTTTGGCCGCGCCTGTTAACCCGATGGACGGGACTTTTGACGATTTACCTTGAAAGCGCCGCGTTCGTGTTCCATATCAGCGCCAAGACCTTGAGAATCATATGCTTGAGAATCATCAGGTCATTGCGAGCCGCGTGTTCTGAGCCCGTCCAACGGTTTCTGGCTTGCCCCTTCAGCTAACCAAAACCGACGCCCCAAACACGCGGGTGTCTTGAGACACCCTCGCGCGCTCCTGGCGGATTCCGCCGGGCGCCTGCTTTCACATATGGAAAGAACCAGACTTTTGACCTCCTTTCAGGATTTCGGCCTCGCCGATCCCATCTCGCGTGCGCTCAAGGAAGAGAACTACCTCACGCCTACACCCATCCAGGCTCAAACCATTCCCCTCGCGCTCGCCGGCCGTGACGTCGTCGGCATCGCCCAGACCGGCACCGGCAAGACCGCGGCGTTTGCGCTACCCATCCTGCACCGCATCCTGCAGAACCGCATCAAGCCGCAGCCCAAGGCCTGCCGCGTGCTGGTGCTGAGCCCGACACGTGAACTGTCGGGACAGATTCTCGAAAGCTTTAACGCCTATGGCCGCCACATGCGGCTGACCTCGGCGCTGGCGATCGGCGGCGTGCCGATGGGACGCCAGGTCCGTTCGATCATGCAGGGCGTCGAAGTGATGGTCGCCACCCCCGGCCGCCTGCTCGACCTCGTGCAAAGCAACGGGCTGAAGCTCGGCCAGGTCGAATTCCTCGTGCTCGACGAAGCCGACCGCATGCTCGACATGGGCTTTATCAACGACATCCGGAAAATCGTAGCGAAAACCCCGGTCTAGCGGCAGACGCTGTTCTTCTCGGCGACCATGCCGAAGGATATTGCCGAACTCGCCGAGCAGATGCTGCGCGATCCGGCCCGCGTCGCGGTAACGCCTGCGGCCACGACCGTCGAGCGCATCACCCAGCGCATCATTCAGGTCGACCATTCCGCCAAGCCCGCGCTGCTGGCGCAGCTCTTGAAGCAGGAGCAAGTCAACCGGGCGCTGATCTTTACCCGCACCAAACATGGCGCCGACAAGGTGGTGAAGGGCCTGGAGCGGGCCGGCATCACCGCTGACGCCATCCACGGCAACAAGTCGCAGAACCACCGCGAGCGCGTGCTGGCGGCATTCCGCACCGGCGAGATCCGCACCCTCGTCGCCACCGACATCGCCGCGCGGGGCATTGACGTCGACGGCATCAGCCATGTGGTGAATTTCGATCTTCCGAACGTGCCCGAGACTTACGTGCATCGCATCGGCCGCACCGCGCGGGCCGGCGCGGATGGCGTCGCCATCTCGCTGGTCGCGGGCGGTGAGGAAATGGCCTACCTGCGCGACATCGAAAAGCTGATCCGCATTGCGTTGCCGCGGGAAGACCGCCGCACGCCGGGTCATCGCGATACGGCGCCGGCTCCGGCGCAGCATCGCGGCGCGCGATCCACATCCCATGGCCACGGCGCAAGAGGTCATGACGCGGCCCCCGGATCGAAAGGCCCGCGCCGCCGCCGTCGTCCCGGCGGTAACGGAAATACGCCACAAATCAGCCGGCATGAGCCGTCACGTCCATCGCAAGCCGGCAAGAATCAGGTCAAGGCTGAAGGGATGCAGGGCGTTGCCTTTTTGCATCGCGAAAGCCGCCCGAACACCCAACCCAACCGTACCCACCGGCCACGTTAATCGTCGATCGATCTGGAGATAACCATGGCTAAAGAAGAGCTGATCCAGTTCGAAGGACTGGTGACCGAAATCCTTCCCGATGCGCGCTATCGCGTGCAGCTCGATGCCGGGCATGAAATAGTTGCCTACACCGCGGGCAAGATGAAGAAGAATCGTATCAAGACGCTCGCGGGTGACCGGGTCACCATCGAGATGTCGCCCTACGATCTGGAGAAA
>NZ_DASYMN010000177.1:0-2283 GCF_036009065.1 Bradyrhizobium sp.
CACGGAGTTTTAGCTGGGCCGTCACTCCAATGTAGGAGCGTTTGGTGCCCTGGGTAGCAGGGCGCCGCCGTCATGCCGCGGCCTGCGCCTTGGCGTGCAACGCGAAGAAGCGCATCAGGTTATGAGCGACCGCGAACCACAGCAGATGGATGCGGGCCTTGATCTTGCCGCGCAGGGATAGCTGCCGCAGGCCCATGCGGCGGGCATGGGCATTGATGCATTCGTGCTCGGCGCGCAGTCGGTAGAATGTCCTGCCGTCTGCGTTCTGCATGCGTTGGCGCCAATCCGCGACGCCGACACCGTCATCTTTCTTCGGCGCATAAGGATCGGTGCCGTGCTTGGTCTGCCCTGCCGGGCACCACATCTTTATATCGTTGGCATGGGCCCACTCGATGTCGTCGTTTTTGGTGAAGCCGCCATCGACCAGATAGTTGGCGGGCTCGTAGCCTTCAGCGTGCACGGTCTCGATCCCCGTTTGTGCCAGGCCGCGATCCGAGCCGCTGGTATCGATGTCGACCGCAACGATCACCTGGTATTCCGGCGTCGATATGATCTGCATGTTATAAGCCGGACGCCATCCGCCATTGGCCATCTTCATCACCCGCGCGTCGGCATCGGTGGTCGAAGCGCGCGGCTCCTTCTGCTTGGCGACCTGTTTCTTGTTGGTCTTCTCTCGCCGTTCCCGCTCGGCGTCCAGTTCCTTCATGCGTTCCTGTGCCGCCGCGATCCGCGCCGCGCGCTCACGCGCGCCACGTTCCCTGGCCGCACGCCGGACACGATCCCCGGCCGCCGGATCCGTCTCGACTTCAGCGCGCAGGCGCTCCACCCGCGTCTGCGCCGCCGCATGTAGCTCACCTAGCCGGGCGCGCCGGCGGAACGAACTCGCCCCGGCGCCCGCGCGCACCCGCAAGCCATCCTGCGCCAACGTGTCGAGCGACACTAATCCAGCCTCGACCATCGACGCCACGCCCTGCGCCAAAAGCCGTTCCAGAACTGCCATATGGGCGATCCGGAAGGTCGACAGGCTGTGATAGTTCATCGACACCCCGCCGCATAACCAGCGATAGACCACATGATCGCGGCACAGCCGGTCCAGTTCGCGGGCGCTGCCGACCCCATCGACCGTGGCCCATAGCCACAGTGCCAACATCAGCTGCGGCGCTGCTGGCGGATGTCCGGGCTGGCCCTCGCGCGCCTTGATGGCCTCGTGCAACGCCGACAGATCGAGCCCATCGACGAATGCCCAAACCGAGCGCACCGGATGATCCTCCGAAATCAGATCATCCAACGCCGCCACCTGCATAGCAATCTGGCTGCGTTCCGGCACCCGCAACCGCGGTGCACCGCGTGCTTCAGCCTGCGGTTTCTCCTGCTCGGGCAAAGCCTCAAACAATTGCTCGTCAGCCATCGCCAGCCCCTGCTTCGTCCTCAATGACAGAGAATCATGCCATCGCGGTCATGGCAAACGCTCGTTGCCGAATGATTCTCACACTCTGAGGTGCGAGCCTTGCGGTGCATTGCACCGCTGGGCGAGCCTGGAAGGATGGGCCACGGGCGCTTCTCATCCTTCGAGGCACGCAAGAGCGCGCACCTACGGGTGAACGCAAGTGCGTTCATCCCGGGGATGACGCGATACAGTGCGAGTGGGCCGCTTCAACTTAAAATCATCTCGCTCTAGAAATCGATATTGGCCGCACCGCCGAGACGAAAGCTCGTGGCAATGCCCTCGCCGAGCTTGCGGGCAATTTTGGCGCGATAGTGGATCAGGTCCGCAAAATTCTGCGGATCGCGCGTCAGTTCGTTGTCGACCCGATAGTCGATGAAATTGCTGTGTGGCCGCCCGGCTACAATGGATCTGTACGCCGCGTTGCAGGCCTGCCGCTCCGCCGCCGCCTGCGTTCCTGGCTTTGGAATGATCGTATGAAAGACCGGAGGAGCGATCAGGACGACCGGCACATCGGCCGGCAACTTTCGCAGCGCCTGATCGAGCATCGCGTTGAAGGGAAAGGCAGCGCTGACCGTGCCGACGAAAGCCGGCGCCGGTGGCTGCGAAATCGCGGTCGGGTGCTTTTGTCCCGGTGGCCAGACTTCCTCATAGCTCCAGAAGCCGTCGAGGTAGGTGCGCTGGCGCGAACCCAAGCCGATCGTGATCCGCCGGAAGACACGATCGAGCGCGCTCCACGTGAAAAATTGCTCCACATGAGCGAAACTGTCGTCGCCATAGAGCCAGAACGGAAATGAGTTTGCCGGCAGATTCGCAGGATCGTGTCTGCACCAGGGATC
>NZ_DASYMN010000178.1:0-3222 GCF_036009065.1 Bradyrhizobium sp.
TGGCCAAGGTGGAGCGCCGGGAGGCGCCGCGCCCTACGTCACTGGGCGCGCGCGGCTGGCGTTATCAGCTGCGCAAGGCGGGGCCGCTGCTCCGTCTGAAGGGTGCCTCGCAAGCATCCTGGCGCCTCCCGCCGCTCCATCCCCTCGCGCGGTTCGCGAGGGATTGGCAAAACTCGGACGCAGTGCGCCGCGAGAGCGACAACGCTTGGCTGTTTGAAATTCGAATCGGAATTTGAAGCGAGACGCCTCTTAACCTCGCCCCGCTCTTTTTGTGGAGGCTAAGATCACAGCTCCCTCGCATTGCTGAACGCAAAGCTCGTCACCCGCCGTGTATTCTCGTCCAGGATCAGCGTGCGCGTGATCGGCGGCTCGGCGCGCTGGCTGCAGTTTTCGCGCTCGCAGAGCCGGCAGTTGACGCCGATCGGCGTGCCCTCGGCTTTCTCCAGATCGATGCCGGTGGCGTAGACCAGCCGCGAGGCGTGGCGAATTTCGCACCCCAAGCCGATGGCGAAGCGCGGCTGCGGTTGCGGATGTGGCGCAACGGGGCGCCGCACCATCTGTGCGATCGAGAAATAGCGGCTGCCGTCGGGCAGTTCGATCACCTGTTTCAACAAGCGGTCCGGCGTGTCGAAGGTCGAGTGCACGTTCCACAGCGGGCAGGTGCCGCCGAATTTCGAAAACGGGAAGGTGCCGGAAGAAAATCGCTTGGAGACATTGCCGGCATTGTCGACGCGCAGCATGAAGAACGGCACGCCGCGCGCGTTCGGCCGTTGCAGCGTGGTGAGGCGATGGCAGACCTGCTCGAAGCCGGCATTGAAGCGTTGCGCCAGCACGTGGACGTCGTAGCTCAGCGCTTCCGCGGCAGCATGAAACGCCGCGTAGGGCATCATCACGGCAGCCGCGAAATAATTCGCCAGCGTGATGCGATAGAGCCGGCGCGGCGTTTCATCCAGCGGGCCGGCGCGATTAACGATGGTCTCGAAGATGGCGCCGCATTCGGTAAGCCCAACCTGGAACGCGAGCTGGAACGCACGGCCGGGTCCATCGACCAGTTCGGAAATCAGCAATTGCCGGCGGTGACGGTCGAATCGCCGCAGCGTCTCGCGCATCACATCGACCGGCATGATGCGAGTGACGATGGAATGTTTTTCACGCAACCGGGTACTCAGCGCCGCGAACAGATCCTGCGAGGCGACGTTGATTTCGTCGCGCAGGTTTTCCGCGGCCTGCTCGAGTTCCGGAAAATAGTTGCGGTTGGCCTCGATCAAATCGCGGATGCGTTCGATCGGATTGGCCTCGTATCGGGTGCCCTCATCGCGATCGGCCATCTGCGCGGCGACCAGGGTCTCGCCGCGCCGGGCCTCGGTATAGGCCGCATACAGCCGTTGTAATGAATGAGTAACCCCCGGGCACAGTTCGGCAAGATCGCGCAGTTCCTGCTTCGGCAGGTCGATCTGGCGGAACAGCGGATCGGAGAAAATCTCATTCAACTCAGCGAAAAACCGGTCCTCGTCGGCGCTGGCGAGATCGCGCAGATCGAGGTCATAGGTCTGCGCCAGCCGCATCAACAATTGTGCGGTTACCGGACGCTGGTTGCGCTCGATCAGGTTGATATAGCTCGGAGAAATGCCAAGTCCTTCGGCGATCTGGGTCTGCGACAGTCCCAATTGCTGCCGGATCCGCCGGAATCGCGGACCGACGAACAGCTTTTTCCCTGACTCTCCTGGCACGCTGGTTCCGCTGTGATTGTGACAAATTTGACAACGTTACATTCACACATGTCTTAATGTTACATCACATCACCATTCCCATACAAGCCATCTGTACGAAATTCGAAGTTTCGCGTTTAGCTTTCGGCACGTTTCGCAAGCACTGTCACGAACGTCGATTTGATATCGACGCGGATTTGTCGTCACCGAAGGGATCATGGATATGAACTTCCAGCCACGTGGGATCAGCGATCTGGCCATCCAGGGGCCGGCCACCTATCAAAGTGAAATCGAGGCGGCCGAAGCCCTCCTCAAGGACAAGGACACGTGGAATGGCGTGAAGGCCGAAGCCGTGGCCCGCATGCGCTTGCAGAACCGCTTCAAGACCGGCCTCGATGTCGCGCGCTATACGGCCGCGCTGATGCGTGCCGACATGGCGGCCTATGACGCTGACAGCACGAAATATACCCAGTCGCTCGGTTGCTGGCACGGCTTTATCGCCCAGCAGAAGCTGATTTCGGTGAAGAAGCATTTCGGCGGCAAGACCGACCGCCGCTATCTCTATCTCTCAGGCTGGATGATCGCAGCGCTGCGCTCTGAATTCGGACCGCTTCCCGACCAGTCCATGCACGAGAAGACCTCGGTGCCTGCGCTGATCGAAGAGCTCTACACCTTCCTGCGTCAGGCGGACTCCCGCGAGCTCAACGGCATTTTCCGCGACCTCGACGCGGCCCGCAAGGCAGGCGACAAGGCGAAGGAAACGACGCTGATCGAAAAGATCGATAATTTCCAGACCCACGTCGTGCCGGTTATCGCCGACATCGACGCCGGCTTCGGCAATGCCGAGGCGACCTATCTGCTGGCCAAGAAGATGATCGAAGCAGGCGCTTGCGCCCTGCAGATCGAAAATCAGGTCTCCGACGAGAAGCAGTGCGGCCATCAGGACGGCAAGGTGACGGTGCCGCACGAGGTCTTCATCGCGAAGATCCGCGCCTGCCGCCACGCCTTCCTCGAACTCGGCGTGGACGACGGCATTATCGTGACCCGCACCGACTCGCTCGGCGCCGGCCTCACGCAGCAGATCGCCGTCAGCCACAAGCCGGGCGATATCGGCGACCAGTACAACAGCTTCCTCGATTGCGAAGAAGTCGATGCGTCGAAGATCGGCAACGGTGACGTCATCATCAGCCGAAACGGCAAGCTGCTGCGCCCCAAGCGTCTCGCCAGCAACCTCTATCAGTTCCGCGAAGGAACCGGCCAGGACCGCTGCGTGCTCGACTGCATCACCTCGTTGCAGAACGGCTCCGACCTGTTGTGGATCGAGACCGAGAAGCCAAACATCGAGCAGATCGCCGGGATGGTCGACCGCGTGCGCGAGGTGATCCCGAACGCAAAGCTGGCCTACAACAATTCGCCGTCGTTCAACTGGACGCTCAACTTCCGTTGGCAGGTTTACGATGCGATGAAGCAAGCCGGCAAGGATGTCAGCAAATACAACCGTGCCGAGCTGATG
>NZ_DASYMN010000179.1:0-1595 GCF_036009065.1 Bradyrhizobium sp.
GCGGGCCCGTTTGGCGGCTCTGGCCTCGGTCCAGAGCTGTTCGAGGCAGTCGCAGACCGTGTGGAGTGCGAAGGCGAGCAGGTTCATGGCGGCGAACATCATGGCAAGGTTCTGCTTGCCGTGGCCGAAGTTGTGCTCAAGATGGTAGCCGTTGGACTTGAGGACGTTGAAGCTTTCGTTCTCGATCTTCCATCTGGCCCTGGCGCAGGCCACGATCTCGGCGACGGTGTCGCGGGTGACGGGCAGCGAGGTCACGAAAGCGCTGCGGTAAGTGACGTGGCCCTTGGCGTCCGTGATGGTGACGCCGATCCAGTTGACCAGCATCGCATCGTGGCCGTCCCGCAGTGGCGCGCCCTCGAACCAGCGGAAGCGGTAGGTCAGGCGCTTGCCGTTGGTCTTTTGCGTGACCGCGTGCTGATCGAGCGTGGCACCTTGCATGAAGTCATACAGCGCCTTGTGCGACGCGGGCTTGGCTGTGAGGAGGAAATCCCCGCCGGCGGCGGTGATCGCGTCCGCAACCGGCTGGCAGGCGAACAGATCGTCGCCGAGGTAGATGGGCCGCAGATCGACCAGCCGCTTGGCGTGGGCGGCCAGCCAGCGCTTGGCAGCGTTGCGTTCGCAGTCCTGTTTCTCCGCGCCGTCCTGGGGCGCGATGAACTCCGGCATCATGGGCAGCGCCATGGCATGACCGGGCGCCACGACCGTGGCAGCCAACATGGCATGGTAGTTCTCGGTCTTGCCGCTGACCCGCCGGCGCGTCAGGCACTGTGGACAGCCTAGCTTTTGCGAGCAGAAGTATTCTGTACCGTCGAGCGCGATCAGCACACGGCCGCCGAGCCGCTGGAAGGCGCGCAGCCCGCCATGCCGGCGCAGCATGTCCAGGCTTTGGTCGAAGGCGGGCTGCAGGTGAGAGGGATGCACGGGGTCGAGCATGGCGCGGATATGGTTGTCAGTCGGCACGGCGGTCATGCCGAACAGGCTTTGGCAGTTCGATGTCTTCCGGCCTTCCACCAGCGCGCGCTGGTGGGCGAGGAAGGACTCGCTTTGCATGAAGAACAGCGAAAAGGCCGACAAACCAATATCGGCCATGCTGTAGGTCACCTCGCCGCGCCGCTTGTCGGGAAAGGCCGCGCAGGCCGAGCGAACGCCTGCCAAAAGGGTCTCGAGCATCTCCATGCAGACTTGAATCACACCTCAGGCCGAGGCGAAACCTACCTCAAAATCAATCATTTAGAATTGCTGGCTTAGCTCAGGGTCATTCGGTTCTCTTGCCGCTGACGGTGTCGATGGCGGCTTGGCGGTGCTCGGCGAAGTGTTCGAAGCCTTCGACCGGCTTGAAGCCGAGGCGCCATAGGAGCGTCAACGTCGCGTTGCGCAAGGCGCGAGCGCCTGCGGGACGTAGCCGGCAAGCCGTCCTGAAAGAAATCAAGAGAACCGAATGGCCCTGTGGGTCACCTGCCGCGCGCGGGCGAGGCGGTCGAGGTCATTCGCGAAGTCGGCGCGGACAACCTGGGACTGCAGTGCGACCTTTATCACACGGCGATGATGGGCGACGACCCCGCGGCGATCCTGCGCCAATGCTGGCCCGCGATCCG
>NZ_DASYMN010000180.1:0-3501 GCF_036009065.1 Bradyrhizobium sp.
CGCAGGACATCTTCAACAACGTGATGCGCACCACCATCGAGGCGATGGCGGCAACCCAGGGCCACACCCAGTCGCTGCACACCAATGCGCTCGACGAGGCGCTGGCGCTACCGACCGACTTTTCCGCCCGCATCGCACGCAACACGCAACTGTTCCTGCAACAGGAGAGCGGCACCAACCGCATCATCGATCCCTGGGGCGGCTCCTATTACGTCGAACGGCTGACCCGCGATCTCGCGGCGAAGGCCTGGGGCCATATCCAGGAGGTCGAAGCGCTCGGCGGCATGGCCAAGGCGATCGAGGCCGGCGTGCCAAAACTGCGGATCGAGGAAGCTTCCGCCAAGACGCAGGCGCGGATCGATGCCGGCAAGCAGGCGGTGATCGGCGTCAACAAGTTCAAGCCAATCGATGAGGCGCCGATCGACGTCTTGAAGGTGGAAAACTCCACCGTGCGGCGGCTGCAGATCGACAAGCTGGCGCGGCTGAAAAAAGAGCGCAGCCAAGGGGACGTCGATGCCGCGCTGGCGGCGCTGACCCGCAGCGCCGGCGAAGGCAACGGCAACCTTTTGGCGCTCGCCATCGACGCCGCGCGCGCAAAAGCAACCGTCGGCGAAATTTCCGACGCGATGGAAAAGGTGTTCGGGCGGCATCGCGCCGAAATCAAATCCATCACCGGCGTCTACAAGCGGGAGGCGTCCACCATGTCCAACCGGGTCGAGAAGGTGCAGGCGCTGATCGACGCCTTCGAGGACGCCGAAGGCCGACGCCCGCGCATCCTGGTCGCCAAGATCGGCCAGGACGGCCACGACCGCGGCCAGAAGGTGATCGCCTCGGCCTTCGCGGACGTCGGCTTCGACGTCGATATCGGACCGCTGTTCGCCACCGCCGACGAGGCGGCGCGGCAGGCGGTCGAGAACGACGTGCATATCCTCGGGCTGTCCTCGCTCGCAGCGGCGCATCTCACCGCGGTACCCGAGGTAAAAGCCGCGCTGAAAAAACAGGGCCGCGACGACATCATGATCATCATCGGCGGCGTAGTGCCGCCGCAGGACTACGACGCGCTGTACAAGGCCGGCGCCGAAGCAATCTTCCCGCCGGGCACGGTGATTGCGGACGCCGCGGAGGAGCTGATCCACAAGCTCAATGCAAGGCTGGGGCACAGCGAGGCGGCGGAGTAAACGCATGACAAAACACGTCGCCATCACTGACGCAGAAGCGCATCTGAAAGACCTTGTCGCCGAGGTCGAATCCACCGGCGATGAGATCGTGCTGACCCGTGACGGCGCACCGGTCGCACGCTTGCTGCGCGCAGAACAGCAGGGGCGAAGCGCGGAAGTATCGCCCGAGCAGATCGAACGGCGGCGTGCGGCCGCTTCAAAGCTGCAGGAGATTGCTCGACAACTTAATATCGGCGCTACCCACGACGAGATCAAGCAATGGATCAATGAGGGCCATCGTTGATCGTTCTCGGCGCTTCGTTGATCATCGCGCATGTCCTGGGCGAAAGCACGGTTGCGGTCGATACCAGCATCTTCGATACGCTGAAGGGCGACAGGGTCACGGTGCCGGCTCATTGGAGCGCGGAAGTCGCCAATGCCTTGACGAGCAACGCTCGTCGCGGGCGACTATCACAAGCTGGCATTGCCCTAATCCTGAAACAGATCGACGTCTATGATATCGAATTCGCCGAACCGCTTCCCGTGCAAGAATTGTCCGATTTGGTTACGGTTGCCACCGACCAGCAATTGACCGCCTATGATGCTGCCTACGTTATGCTTGCGGTGAGACTTGGCGCGAAACTGGCAACGCTCGACAATGCGATGCGACGTGCGGCCGGTCGTCTCGGTATCGACGTGCTATCAGCTTGAATGGCCCTCGCCCGCGCTTGCGGCAATAGGTCTAAGGTGCATAATACTTCCATCACAAGAGCGCCTGATTTCACCGGCGCCGCTCGGGAGAAAACGTCATGCCCAACATCACGCGCCGCGCGTTCGCGGCTTCATCCGCCGCTGTAGCCGCTACCGCCGGCCTCGGCCTGAAACCCGGCTTCGCACAGGCCTATCCGGCGCGCCCGGTGACGGTGATCGTACCGTGGGGCGCGGGCGGCGGCACCGACGCCACCGCGCGCATCGTCGCGGCGCTGCTGGAAAAGGACCTCGGCCAGCCCTTCAACGTGGTCAACCGCACCGGCGGTTCCGGCGTGGTCGGTCATTCGGCGATCGCGAGCGCGCAACCCGACGGCTACACCATCGGCATGATCACGGTGGAGATCTCGATGATGCACTGGCAGGGCCTGACGGAACTCGGGCCAACGAGCTACACGCCGCTGGCGCTGATGAACGAAGACCCGCCGGGCATCTCGGTGAGCGCGTCGTCGCCGCACAAGACCGTCAAGGAACTCGCAGATGCGATCAAGGCGGCGCCCCCCGGCAAGATGAAAGCCTCCGGCACCGGCCAGGGCGGCATCTGGCATCTGGCGCTGGTGGGCTGGATGAAGGCGATGGGACTTCCGGCAAACCAGGTCGGCTGGGTGCCGTCGAACGGCGCAGCACCCGCGATGCAGGATCTCGCGGCGGGCGGCCTCGACCTCTGCACCTGCTCGATCCCGGAAGCCCGCGCCATTATCGAAGCCGGCAAGGCGCGGGCGCTCGCCGTCATGGCGCCGGCGCGCAACCCGTCATTCCCGGATGTCGCGACGCTGAAGGAGGCGATGGGCATCGACTATGCGACCGGCGCATGGCGCGGCATAGCCGGCCCGAAAGGCCTGCCGGCCGATATCGCGACAAAACTCACCGCATCGCTGCAGAAGGTCTACGACTCCAAGGAGTTCAAGGATTTCATGAGCAACCGCGGCTTCGGAACGGTGTGGGGCAACGCCGCCCAATTTGCGGCTTTCATGGAAAAGGGCGACGCCCAGATGGGCGACGCAATGAAGGCCGCCGGTCTCTCCAAGGCCTGATCGGCAGGTCGAGATTGCGGCCGATGATTTTTCCTTCGTCATGCCCGCACTTGTCCCGCCTGCGCGGCCATGACGGTGGAATGACAGGGGTGGAATACCATGCGTCTTCCCGATCGCGTCACGGGATTGTTTCTCGTTGGCCTCGGCACTGCCTCAGCCTATGGCGGCTGGCTGCTGCCGCCGGTGCCCGGGCAGCCGGTCGGTCCCAACGTATTCCCGCTGGTGATCGGGAGCGGACTTGCGCTGTGCGGCCTGATGATCGCGTTTGGCATCGGCCACACCTTCGAGGAAGAGGAAGAGATCATCCCCTTCGAGGGTGGCGAAGCGGCCGCCGCCAAGGGCGCATGGTACGGTTTGCGCGCGCTGCTTCCGCCGGCATTGCTGCTGTTCTATGTGCTGGCGGCGGACCGGCTCGGCTTCATCATCACGGCCGCGCTGATCGTGTTCGCGACGTCGACCGCGCTCGGCGCCCGCTGGAAGCTCTCGCTTCCACTCGCCGTGCTGGCGCCGATCGGCATTCATCTGATTTTCAGCAAGATGCT
>NZ_DASYMN010000181.1:0-19449 GCF_036009065.1 Bradyrhizobium sp.
TCCGCAACCGGGAGCGTCGCGTTGAGCGTTGCCATCATCGATTACGGCTCCGGCAACCTGCACTCCGCCGCAAAAGCGTTCGAGCGCGCGGCGCGGAGCATGGAGAATCCGGAAAAGATCGTGGTCACGCGTGACCCCGAAGTGGTGTTCCGCGCCGATCGCGTGGTGCTGCCCGGCGTCGGCGCCTTCGCCGATTGCCGCAAGGGCCTGGACGCACTCGACGGCATGGTCGAGGCGATGACCGAAGCCGTACGCGACAAGGCGCGGCCGTTCTTCGGCATCTGCGTCGGCATGCAGCTGATGGCGACGCGCGGCAAGGAGCACGTCACCACGAACGGACTCAACTGGATCGCCGGCGATGTCGAGAAGATTACGCCGCGCGAGGAAAACCTGAAAATTCCGCACATGGGCTGGAACACGCTCGACATTGTCCGCGAGCATCCGGTGCTTGAGCGCTTGCCGCTGGGACCGAAGGGCCGCCACGCCTATTTCGTCCACTCCTATCATCTGAACGCGGCCAACGAAGCGGACGTGCTGGCGCGCGCCGATTACGGTGGGCCGCTGACGGCCATCGTCGGCAAGGACACCGCGATCGGCACCCAGTTTCACCCGGAAAAGAGCCAGCGCTTCGGGCTGGCCTTGATTTCGAATTTCCTGAAGTGGAAGCCGTGATGGGTGCTTGCTCGTCGTCCCCGCGAAGGCGGGGACCCATAACCACCGGCGATTATGTTTCGCCGGGGCTTTGGCTCCATCTTCCATTTGAGAATCCTCGGCGTATGGGTCCCCGCCTTCGCGGGGACGACGCTGTGTGTATTGCACCGTCACCCGGGTCCCTTGCTTTCTATGCGGGCAGAGTGGGAGCAAGCTTGCTCTTATGATCCTGTTTCCCGCCATCGACCTGAAAAACGGTCACTGCGTGCGCCTCGAACAGGGCGACATGGCGCGTGCGACGGTGTTCAATCTGGATCCCGCCGCGCAGGCACGCGCCTTCGCGGCGCAGGGTTTTGAATATTTGCATGTGGTCGATCTCGACGGCGCCTTCGCCGGCAAACCGATGAATGCGGTTGCCGTGGAAGCCATGCTCAAGACCGTCACCATGCCGGTGCAACTCGGCGGCGGCATCCGCGATCTGAACACCATTGAGGCCTGGCTCGCCAAAGGCATTGCGCGCGTGATCATCGGCACCGCGGCGGTGCGTGACCCCGCGCTGGTGAAGGATGCCGCCAAGAAATTTCCCGGCCGCGTTGCCGTCGGTCTCGATGCGCGTGACGGCAAGGTCGCGGTCGAAGGCTGGGCGGAAACCTCAGAGGTCGCCGCCCTTGAGATCGCCCGCCGCTTCGAGGACGCCGGCGTCGCCGCGATCATCTTCACCGACATTGCGCGCGATGGCCTGCTGAAAGGCCTCAACCTCGATGCCACGATCGAGCTTGCCGAAAGCATCTCGATCCCGGTGATCGCGTCGGGTGGCTTTGCTTCGATCGAAGACGTAAAAGCGTTGCTTTCGTCGCGCGCGAAAAAACTCGCCGGCGCCATCGCCGGCCGCGCGCTTTACGATGGCCGGCTCGATCCGGCCGCGGCACTGGCGCTGATCCGAAACGCGCGGGCGGCGGCTTAAGGGAACTCCATGTTCAAAGTTCGCGTCATTCCCTGTCTCGATGTGAAGGACGGCCGCGTCGTCAAGGGCGTCAAATTCGCCGATCTGCGCGATGCCGGTGATCCCGTGGAAGCCGCGATGGCCTATGACACCGCCGGCGCGGATGAACTTTGCTTTCTCGATATCACGGCTTCCCACGAAAATCGCGGCACCATGCTGGACGTGGTCCGGCGCACGGCAGAGGTCTGTTTCATGCCGCTGACCGTCGGCGGCGGCGTCCGCACCGTCGACGATATCCGCACGCTGCTGCGATCCGGCGCGGACAAGGTCTCGATCAACAGCGCGGCGGTTGCGAACCGCGAATTCGTCAGGCAAGCCGCGGAGAAATTCGGCGGCCAGTGCATCGTGGTGGCCATCGACGCCAAGCGGGTCAGGCGCGGTGGCGAGCGCTGGGAAATCTTCACCCATGGCGGACGAAATGCCACCGGAATCGATGCCGTCGAATACGCCAAGGAGGTCGTCTCGCTCGGCGCCGGCGAAATCCTGCTTACCTCCATGGACCGGGACGGTACGCGTCGGGGCTTTGACATTCCGCTAACCCAAGCCGTGGCCGATAGTATCCCGGTACCGGTGATTGCGTCCGGCGGGGTCGGCAATCTCGACCACATGGTCGCCGGCATCCGCGAGGGTCACGCCACGGCGGTGCTTGCTTCCTCGATCTTCCACTTCGGCGAATTTACCATTCGCGAGGCCAAGGACCATATGGTCCGCACCGGCTTGCCGATGCGGCTCGATCCCTGACGACTCATTGTGAGAGAAGTGCTAAATCCACGGATGAGCGGGCTCCGTTCGATGACCGCGTCTGAGTTCAGTTGTATGTCGCGTTTCACCATCCATGACCTCGCCGCCACCATTGATGCCCGCGCGGCGTCGGGAGGAGAGGCGTCCTATACGCGCAAGCTGCTGGACAAGGGGCCGGAGCATTGCGCCAAGAAGCTCGGCGAAGAAGCGGTGGAAACCGTCATCGCCGCGGTGGAGAACGACCGCGATAATCTGATTGCCGAAAGCGCCGATCTGCTGTTCCACCTGCTTGTGCTGTTGAAATCGCGTGGCGTAACGCTTGAGGATGTGGAAGCGGCTTTGGCACAACGCACGACGATGTCGGGATTGGACGAAAAAGCCGCGCGCAAGCGCGACTAGACCGGAAGCGTAGGGGCATTTTCATGGACATGCGATCGGAGCTGGTACAGTACAATCCCTACAGAATATTCTCGCGCGCTCAGTGGGCGAAGTTGCGCGACGATATGCCGATGACGCTGCATGCAAACGAGATCGCGGCGCTGCGCTCGATGCATGATCGCCTCGATCTGAGGGAAGTAGAAGACATCTATCTGCCGCTGTCGCGCCTGTTGTCGATCTATGTCGACGCGACACAACGGCTGTATTTCGCGCAGCGGCGGTTTCTCGGCATCGAAGACCGCAAGATGCCCTATATCATCGGCGTCGCCGGATCGGTGGCGGTGGGCAAATCGACCACCGCGCGCGTGCTGCAGGCGTTGCTGGCGCGATGGTCGCCGCGCCCGAAGGTCGATCTCGTCACCACCGACGGCTTTCTGTTTCCCAACGCCGTGCTGGAGCGGCAAGGCCTGATGCAGAAAAAGGGTTTCCCCGAAAGCTATGATCTGCCGACCCTGTTGGGGTTCTTAAGCGACATCAAGGCGGGGCGGCGGCCGGTGCGCGCGCCGGTCTATTCGCACTTGGCCGCCGATATCATTCCCAACGAATGGATAGAGGTCGACCGGCCGGACATTTTGATTGTCGAAGGCGTCAATGTTCTGCAAACCGGCCGGCTGCCGCGCGACGGCAAGGCCGTTCCCGTGGTTTCGGATTTTTTCGACTTTTCCGTTTACATCGATGCCGAGGAGCCGGTGCTGCGCGAGTGGTACGTCCGGCGGTTCCTGACGCTACGGGACACGGCGTTCCTCGATCCGCGGTCCTATTTCCATCGTTACGCGCTTTTGTCGGATGAGGAAGCCGCCGCGACCGCGCTGGCGATCTGGGAGCGCACCAATCGTGCCAATCTCGAGGACAACATCCTGCCGACCCGGCCGCGCGCGACGCTGATCCTCAAGAAGGGCGCCGATCACGTGGTTGAAACGGTGGCGTTGCGGCGGCTGTAAATTGCCGGCGAGATCAGGCGGCGATATGCCGTGACGTCACCAGCCCCGCCAGCGCATCGGCCAGTTTCTCGCGATCCAGCGGCTTGACCAGAAAACCGTCCATCCCGGCTTCGAAGCAGGCATAGCGATCTTCCACCAGGGTGTTTGCGGTCAGCGCAAGAATCGGCGTGCGGCGTACCCGCTGCCCCGCTTCGCGCGCGCGGATTTTCTTGGTGGTTTCGATTCCGTCGAGTTTGGGCATCTGGATATCCATCAGCACCAGGTCGTAGGGCGCGCCGGCGGATTCGGCTGACAGCCACGACTCCAGCGCTTCCTCGCCATTGGTCGTGATGACGGCGTGATGGCCGAGCCGGCTCAGCAGCGAGCGCATCAGCAACGCGTTAATCTCGTTGTCTTCGGCCACAAGAATGGACAGGCGCTGGGCCGGCGGCGGCGCCGGCGTTTCGGGCTCGTCGAGCAGTTCCTGATCGAACAGCGCGTCGCCGGCAAGTTCCGGCGCCGGCAGTTCGGGCGGCAGCGTCAGGCGGGCCGCCAGCGACGCCGCGCGCAGCGGCTTGACCAGATAACCCGTGAAGGCGCTGGCCGCGGAAAGTTGCAGCTCATGCCGGCTCGCAGGCGTGAACATGACGATGCGTTGCGTGGTATGGCGGCGCGCCGCCTCGCCCAGCGACTCGACTTCGCCAGCGCCGAAGGCGCGGTCGACCAGGATGGCGTGCCAAGCCCGCTCCGGCAGCAAGGCCTGCGCCACGGCAACATCGGAAACGGTGCAGGTCTGGCCGCCCCAGCGTTCCAGCCGGCGCGCAACCAGCGATGCCTCGATGGTCTGCGGCGCGACCAGCATGATCGACTGGCCCGCCAGATCCGGCGCCGAAAAGGCATTGCGCTGGCCGTCATGGCCGGAGGCTGCAAGCGGGATGGAAACCTCGAATGTCGAGCCGACACCGGGTCTGCTTTCCAGCGTGATGCGCCCTCCCATACGCTTGACGATGCGCTCGCTGATGCTGAGGCCAAGGCCGGTGCCGCCGTAATTACGCGCGGTGCGCTCATCCGCCTGCTCGAACTCGGCAAAGATCCGCGTCTGCGCCTCCGGGGCAATGCCGATGCCGGTGTCGCGCACCAGGAAGCTGACTTCATTCGGGCTTGGTCCGGGTTCGGCGATCAACGCAACGCCGCCGGTCGAGGTAAACTTGATGGCGTTGCCGGCGAGGTTGAGCAGCACCTGCCGAAGCCGCGCGGCATCTCCAATGACTTCCATCGGCAGCCGCTCGTCGATATAGGCCGCGATCTCGATGGTCTTCGCCTGGGCTCGGGGCGCCAGCAGCTCGGTGATGTCCTCGATCAGGGCGGCCAGCGCGAACGGCCGCTGTTCGAGGTCGATCTTGCCGGCTTCGATCTTGGAATAGTCCAGCAGCTCCTCGATCAGCGACAGCAGTGCGTCGCCTGAGGTTTTGACGGCCCTGACATAGGTGGTCTGCTCGGGCGTCAAGGCGGTGTCGAGCAGCAGTCCGCTCATGCCGATGATGCCGTTCAGCGGGGTGCGGATCTCATGGGATGCCATCGCGAGGAATCGCGACTTGGCCCGGTTGGCCGCGTCGGCGTGGTCGCGGGCCTCGCCAAGCACGCGCTCGGTCTCGGCGCGGCCGGTGACGTCGCGGCCGACGAATTGCATCTCCGCCGGTTGACCTGCGTCGGTCCGGACCAGGCCCTCGCGCCAGGCGATCCATCGCGGTCCCAGCGCGGTGGCGATCTTCTGGTCATGAATCCGGGTACCGCTCGACTCCAGAGCGGAGTGCCCTTGTTCGAGAACCTCAAGCATGAAACGGCTGCCGATCAGCGTCTCGCGCGAGCGCCGCGCCAACGTGCAATAGGCATCGTTGACGAAGGTGATGCGGCCGTCGGCATCGCGCAGGACGATCAGGTCGCCCTGGGATTCGAACAGGCTGCGGGCGCGCTCCTCGGCTTCCTTCAGCTCCCAGTTGCGGTCGGCCAGCGCTTCGTTGTGCAGGGCAACCTTGCGAAGCCGCTTGCGCATCCAGCGCAGCCGGATGCTCAGTGTCGCCAGCGCAACGCATGCCAGCGCGAACAGAAAGCTGGCACCGATGGCGAAGGCGTGTGGATCGTAGCCGGAGTCCTGCGACCTGCTTCCGGCAATGAATCCGTATGCGCCGCCGAAGGCAGCGGAGAAGATCACGACCGAGCGTATCGCAAAGCTTGCCCAGGGATGACGGCGCGCGAAGCGGCGTATTCGCGTTCTGATCCGGAAAACCCGCCCCATCACTGACCACTCCGAGAATTTCTTACCGCACCGCGGCCTGTTCGCGGGCGCGTTTTTGTGCCGCTCGAAAGCTCATCGTGTGCCGGCGCGAAGGATGCGTCGACGACGTTTCGAAGTGCTTGAGGCCGTACGGCGTCACACCGCCCGATGAGAACAGGGTTAACGGAACGTTAGTCGCCGTCAGAGCGATGCGGCGGCCATTCGGGCTCGCCCGCCATTGGCGCCGACGACGAGGGCTGCGGCCTCACGCAGCGAAAACGTTTTCGACCTCACAAAAATCCGGTAGTCGGCCCCGCCATCGGTCGAGAGGTAGATGATCGGTGCGGATGCGGAAGGGTAGGCCGAGATCGCGACAAATCGGGGAGCGCCTCCGCAGGCGTTCGCATCAGTGCTGTCTGCGCCATCGACCATCACGAAATCGGCGGTCTCGGCGCTCTCGACGATCTGCACCCGCACCGTCGCGGTCGCCGGAACCTCGGTGAATGCGACCTGCAGGTCGGCATGCCAGGGCGCCTCTGCAATCTGCAGCGAGGACCCGCCGGCCTCGATGCAGGGCTTTGGGCCGGGCAACAATTCGCTGTGGGCGAACAGGCCGGCAAGGACAAGCGGAACGGCCGAGGCCAGAATCCCGAAACGCAACATGATACGACACTCGCTCAACTCGGGCCCGCGAACGCCGGGCTTATGGTTGGCAGAGTGTAAAGAAGACTAGTTACCGCCGGGTTGACGGGCGGGGCATTTGCGGACGCAGCCGCGGGTCAGGCGGCGCGCCGGAGATCTTCCGCAAGCGCCCGGTACGACAGCGCCTCGGCCAAATGCAGCCGGCCGATTTTATCGGCGCCGTCGAGATCGGCCAGCGTGCGGGCGACGCGCAGCACGCGATGATAGCCCCGCGCCGACAATCGCATGGTTTCGGCGGCGTCGCGCAACAGTTTGAGGCCATTGGAGTCGGGCTGCGCGACGGCCTCCAGCACCGCCGCCGGGGCTTCCGCATTGGTGCGGATGCCGGGCAGGCCGGCCGCGGCATAGCGCGCCAGCTGAAGGTCGCGCGCCGCGGCGACGCGTCCGGCCACTTCCGCCGATCCTTCCGCCGGCGGCGGCAGGATCAGGTCGGCGGCGGTCACCGCCGGCACTTCGATGCGCAAATCGATGCGATCCATCATCGGCCCCGAGATGCGCGCCTGGTAATCGGCGGTGCAGCGGTCGATGCGGCCGCGCTTGCAGGCATAGCCGGGCTCGTAGGCGTGGCCGCAACGGCAGGGGTTCATCGCCGCGACCAGCATGAAGCGCGCCGGATAGGTGACGCGATGGTTGGCGCGGGATACCGCGACCTCGCCGTTTTCCATCGGCTGGCGCAGCGAATCCAGCACCCGCGGATCGAATTCCGGCAACTCGTCGAGAAACAGCACGCCCTGATGCGCCAGCGAGATTTCCCCGGGCCTTGCCCGCATGCCGCCGCCGGTCAGCGCCGCCATGCTGGCGGAATGATGCGGGCTGCGGAACGGACGCCGCGCGGTCAGCGCGCCGCCCTCGATCTCGCCCGCCACCGAGGCGATCATCGACACTTCGAGCAGTTCGGCCGGCGACAGCGGCGGCAGGATCGAGGGCAGCCGCGCCGCCAGCATCGACTTGCCGGCGCCGGGCGAGCCGATCATAAGCAAATGATGCCCGCCGGCTGCCGCGATCTCCAGCGCGCGCTTGGCGCTTTCCTGGCCCTTGATGTCGCGCAGGTCGAGCATCGCCTGCTCGCGTTCATGGACTTTTGGTTGCGGCCGGGAGAGCACTTGCGTGCCTTTAAAATGGTTGGCGATCTGGATCAGCGAATTGGCCGCGACGATCTGGATATCCGGACTGGCCCACGCCGCCTCCGCGCCGCAGGCGGCGGGGCAGATCAGGCCTTCGTCGCGCGAATTGGCGCCGATCGCCGCCGGCAGCACCCCCGCCACCGGCGCGATCGATCCGTCGAGACCGAGCTCGCCGAGCACCGTAAAACCGCTCAGCGCGTCCGGCGGAATAGCCCCGATCGCCGCCATTAGCCCGAGGGCGATCGGCAGGTCATAATGGCTGCCTTCCTTGGGGACATCGGCGGGCGCGAGGTTGACCGTGATTCGCCGCGCCGGCAGCGCCAGCCCCGAGGCGATCAGCGCCGAACGGACCCGCTCCCGGGCCTCCGACACCGCCTTGTCGGGCAATCCGACGATGGCGAACGCCGGCAGGCCCGGCGCGATCTGCACCTGCACGTCGACGGCGCGGGCTTCGATGCCCTCAAAGGCTACGGTGGAAACGCGCTGAACCATGAACGCCCCTTATTCACAACGGAGGGTAGCGTAAAGGTCGCGTTCTAACAAGAACATTTAGGGAACAACTGGAAGCTGAAGTCGCGCGGAATTCGCGCCTTCGCCTCGATCGCGTTGAAAGACTATAAATCCAGATTTTTCGCCCTTGGAAAAAATGCAAGACCCTGCATATGTTACGGATGTTACGTAAAATCGGAGATTTCCTGTGGGTGCGTCAGTGAACGCCTCCGATGTTCAGAAGAATTTCGGCGTCTGGCACGATAAAGCTTTGCAGGAGCCGGTACAGATTACGAAGTACGGACGCGAGACGGTCTATCTCATCTCGGCCGACACCTCCATGAACTCTGGCGGTCCTATCAGCAGGCCAAGTCGACCGCCGAACTGACCGACGAGGAAATGGCGCAGATCCGCGCGGCGAGAACGCCAGCGGAGCACGACTACGACTACAAAGAAGACCCCGAGCCCACAGCAGAGCCGGGCATGGGTCGCTGAGGCGCAACGCCCGTGTAGATTCCTCCGAAGCCAGAGCCGGGCATGGTTCTGAGCTATTCCTATCTCTGGAATAAAGAGCACATCAAGGGTGAAACGGAAGGACGCAAAGATCGTCCCTCCGTCGTCGTTCTGGTCATCAATCGGACGCCCGGCGACGTAGCCTATGTCGTGCCGACCTCGACATCGAATCCGAACGACGGCGATCCCTGGACGATCGAAATCCCACAGTCGAAAGAACCGCCTGAAGCTGGATGAACGCCGATCCTGGATCAACGTGACCGAGTTCAATATCTTCGCCTGGACGGGATATCATCTGCGCCCGACCAAGCTCATTCCGGGCACACCGAAGCCCGAGCAGGAGACATGCCTTTACGGCTACCTGCCCAACGCGTTTCTTGAAAAGGTTACGGCACTAGCCGACGAATATCGCCGAACCCATCGACCGAAACTCATCCCGCGGTGAACAAAACCGCCATCACGTCGAGGTGGATTGGTCGAACGGCCATTATAGTGGCCGTATAGTGGCCGTGACAAACGCGGCCACTTTGTAGACGGGGGTTAGACTCGTCTGCATCCCTCTCCGAATTTTGTAGGCGTCGGAGATCAGAAAATCGCAAGCGGAACCCGCGCGTTTATTCCCGCTTCTTCTCGATCGCATCCCAGATTTTCCCGGCGACGTCCGGTCCGCCCAGCCGGGCGATGGCGCGGATGCCGGTCGGCGAGGTCACGTTGATTTCGGTGAGATTGCCGTCGATAACGTCGATGCCGACGAACAATAGCCCGCGCGCTCGCAAGGCGGGGCCGAGCCGCGCGCAGATTTCGCGCTCGCGGTCCGTCAGCTCCGTCGCATTCGCAGCACCCCCGCGGACCATGTTGGAGCGCAGGTCGTCGGGGGCCGGCACGCGGTTGACGGCGCCGGCGAACTCGCCGTCGACCAGGATGATGCGCTTGTCGCCGTGTTTGACCTCGGGGAGGAAGCGCTGGATCACCCATGGCTCGCGGAACGTCACCGAGAACATGTCGTAGAGCGATCCGAAATTCATGTCCTGCGGCAGGATGCGGAACACCGCGGCGCCGCCATGGCCGTGCAGCGGCTTCATCACCACGGCACCATGCTCGGCGCGGAACGAATTGATCTCGTCGAGGTCGCGCGAGATCAGCGTCGGCGGCATCAGGTCCGGAAACTCCATCACGAATATTTTTTCCGGCGCGTTGCGGACGCTGGCGGGGTTGTTGACCACCAGGGTTTTCGGGTGAATGCGTTCCAGGAAATGCGTCGAGGTGATGTAGGCAAGATCGAACGGCGGGTCCTGCCGCAGTAGAACAACATCGAACGATGCAAGGGATACGCGCTGCGCTTCGCCCAGGGTAAAATGATCGCCGTTCTGGTCGCGAACGCTGAGCACGTGCACCGGCGCGACCAGCTCGTTGCCCCGCAGCGAAAGCTTGTCCGGGGTGTAATAGGAAATCGCGTGGCCGCGCTGTTGCGCTTCCAGCAGCAGGGCAAAAGTCGAATCGCCGCGGATGTTGATGCGCGCGATAGGGTCCATCTGGACGGCGACGTTCAATTTCATGGGGGACGGTCCGGTTTAAGTCGATGAATCAGGTGCTGGCGTCGAAGGCGGCCAACAGATGGCGCGGCAAACGTTTCGGTGCAATCAGCATGACATCGAAACGCATTTCGAATTCGGCATGTTCCGGATGCGTCATCAGCCAGGCCTGGACAGCGTCGATGATGCGGCGCTGATTGCGCGGCGTCACCGCATAGGCGGCGTCATCGAGCGTGGCGCGGGCCTTGACCTCGACAAAGGCCAGCAAATTGCGCCGCCGCGCCACGATGTCGATCTCTCCATACGGAGTGCGAAACCGCTTGGCCAGGATGCGATAGCCCTTGGCCATCAGATAGGCCGCGGCGCGGGCTTCGGCGGATATTCCGGTGCGGAAGGCGGCGACGCGCTCCGGCGCCGCGAGTTTCGGCGGCGCCGGGGGAGGCGAGATGTCGTCAGTCTTCGCCATCGCCATCCCTTGCGTGGTCTTGCCTGGCAAGCTGAAGCGCGCGGGCATACACCTCGCGGCGCGGCCGGCCGGACACCTCGACGGCATGGGCGACCGCATCCTTGACGCTGTCGCGCTTCAGCGCCGATCGCAGCACGTCGTCAAGATCGTGCTGCGCCATGATTTGAGCACTCGCGGCGGGAGGACCGATCACCAGCACAAATTCGCCGCGCGTCTCCAGCGCGCCGGCCGATTTCGCCAGCTCCGGCAATGGCGCACGCCGGACCTCTTCGTGCAGCTTTGTCAGTTCGCGGCAGACCGCCCCCTCGCGCGTGCCCATGATGTCCGCAAGATCGCGCAAGGTATCCTCGATGCGGTTGCCGGATTCGAACAGCACCAGCGTCGCATCGATCCGTGCCAGCTCAGTGAGCCGTGCGCGGCGCGCGGTTTCCTTGGGCGGCAAAAAACCTTCGAAGAAAAACCGGTCGGTCGGCAGCGCGGCCACCGCGAGCGCCGCCAGCACCGAAGATGGTCCCGGCAGCGCGATCACCTGATGACCGGCGGCGCAGGCCTCGCGCACCAGCTTGAACCCGGGATCGGAAATCAGCGGCGTGCCGGCATCGGAGACCAGCGCGATGGACGCGCCCTGCGCCAGCCGCTCGAGGATTTTCGGACGCGCCAAAGCGGCGTTATGTTCATGATAGGGTTTTAGCAGCGCCGAGATGCCGTAACGTTCGGTCAGCCGGCGGGTGATGCGGGTATCTTCGCAGGCGATGATATCGACGCCCGCCAGCGTCTCCAGCGCGCGCAGGGTGATGTCGCCGAGATTGCCGATCGGCGTCGACACCAGATGAAGACCCGGGACCGCTTTTGCGGCGGTCAGCAGATGTCCGGCCACGGCGAAAGTGAGGCTTGCGGGCTCGCTAAGATCCTCGGACATGTTTGTGGAAGCGGGTTTTGCGCGCATAATGCCAATCTAGAGGGGACCGGGGGTTGGCGCCACACGTGTGCCAGGCTCCCGGACCCGCAAATTCCACCGGCGGCAGCGGTTTGCGGGCTCCGGATGAACATAAACCTTTTGTTTTGGTTAACTATTCGTCGACAATATGCCTTAAATCCACCTCCCAAGGTGGAGAAGTCCGGACCGGCCAGGAGTCGGTCGATGGAAAAGATCAAGATGGCGGGCCCGCTCAATCCCAAATCTGGACCTCCGGGAGCAACCCGGCGGACGGCGGTTGGGCTGATTCTCGGCGCACCCTTGCTCGGGGCCTGCTCGAGCGTCCAGCAGAGCCTCAGCTCGTTTTCGAATCCCTTCAGTTCGTCAGAGCCCGGGCCGGCGGGCCCGCAGCAACAGCCGCTTGCGGTCGGCAGCGGCCAGGTCAAGGTCGGCTTGATCCTGCCGCTGTCGGCGCCCGGCAACGCCGGCGTCGCGGCGCAGTCCATGAAGAATGCCGCCGAGATGGCGCTGGCGGAATTCCAGAACCCCAACATCCAGCTGCTGATCAAGGACGACGCCGGCAATCCGCAGGGCGCGCAGCAGGGCACCCAGCAAGCGCTCGACGAGGGCGCCGAGATCATTCTCGGGCCGCTGTTCGCGGTGTCGGTTCCGGCCGCGGCGCAATTGACGCGCGCGCGCGGCGTGTCGATGATCGCCTTCTCGACCGATTCGAGCGTCGCCGGCCGCGGCGTCTTTCTGTTGAGCTTTCTGCCGGAATCCGACGTCAACCGCATCATCGAATATTCCGCTAGCACGGGAAAGCGATCTTACGCGGCATTGCTGCCCGAAAACGCCTACGGCAACGTGGTGGAGGCTTCGTTCAAGCAGGTGGTGGGCCGCAGGGGCGGCCGCATCGTCGCGTTCGAAAAATACGGCGCCGATCGTGCCGGTGCTGCCCGGACCGTGGCGCAGGCGCTGGGCCAGGCCGACGCGCTGTTTGTCGCCGACGATGGCGATGCGGTGGTAGGGATGGCCGACGCGTTGACGGCGGCCGGCGCGAATTTGAGAAACATCCAGCTGCTCGGCACCGGTCTTTGGGACAATCCGCGCGTGTTCGCCAGCCCCGCATTGCAGGGCGGCCTCTACGCCGCGCCGGATCCGGCCGGCTTCCGCAGTTTTTCCGGCCGCTACCGCGCGAAATTCGGCGCCGACCCGGTGCGCACCGCGACGCTGGCCTATGACGCGGTGGCGTTGGTCGCGGCGCTGGCGCGGACGCAGGGCGGCCAGCGCTTCTCGCCGGAAGTGCTGACCAATCCGTCCGGCTTTGCCGGCATCGACGGCCTGTTCCGATTCCGCGCCGACGGCACCAACGAACGCGGCCTTGCGGTGATGCGGGTCGCATCGGGCGGCAGCACGCCCGTCGCAGGCTCGCCCAAGAGTTTTGGCGCTTAGATAACCGTCATTGCCGGGCTTGACCCGGCAATCCATCCTCTTCGAAAGATTCTGAAGAATGATGGATACGCGGGTCAAGCCCGCGTATGACGGAATGTTACGCGGCGAGATCGGCCACCACCGCATCGAGCACCGGAAATCCGGCCTGCGTCACGCGCAGCCGTCCGCCGGCGTCGACGACGATGGCGCCTTCTTCACGCAACACGGCGATGCGGCCGGGGTCGAGCGGCCGGCCGGCCAGCTCCCGATAGCGCTGCGGGTCGATGCCTTCGGCAAGACGCAAGCCCATCAGCAGAAATTCGTCGGCGCGTTCCTCGCTGTTGAGCAGGTCGTCGGTCGTCACGCCGTGGCCCGAGGCCTCGACGCGCATCAGCCACGTCTCGGGACGCTTTTCGGTCGCGATCGCGTGCCTGACGCCGTCGATATCGAGGCGGCCATGCGCGCCGGGACCGATGCCGGCATATTCCTGGCCGCGCCAGTAGACGAGGTTGTGCTTGCACTCCGCGCCAACGCGCGCGTGATTGGAAATCTCGTAGGACGGCAGGCCTTGCTGCGCGCAGACTTCCTGCGTCACGTCATAGAGCGCGCGCGCCGTCGCTTCATCCGGCGTCTTCAATTTGCCCGCGGCATGCAGGCCGAAGAACGGCGTCTCCGGTTCGATGGTGAGCTGATAGAGCGATAGATGTTCGGCCGCTTCCGAGATCGCTATCTTCAATTCCTCGGCCCACATCTGCGGGGTTTGGCCTGGACGGGCGTAAATCAGGTCGAACGAATATCGCTCGAAGGCCGTACGCGCGATCGCGACCGCGTCGAGCGCTTCCTGCGCGGTATGCAGGCGTCCCAGCGCCTTCAGCGACGCATCGTCCAGCGCCTGCACGCCGAGCGATACGCGATTGACACCAGCGCTGCGAAAACCGCGAAAGCGCGTGGCCTCGACGCTGGTGGGGTTGGCTTCCAGCGTGACCTCTACGTCGTCAGCGACGCGCCAATGCCTGCCGATCGCATCCAGAATGGCGCCGACCGTGCGCGGCTGCATCAGCGATGGCGTACCGCCGCCGAGAAAGATCGACGACACCTCGCGGCCGGGGGCGCGCGCCGCGGTGCTCTCGATCTCGCGGGCAAAGGCCCGCGCAAAGCGTTCCTCGTCTACGGCTGCGTGGCGCACATGGCTGTTGAAATCGCAATACGGGCATTTCGACAGGCAGAACGGCCAGTGCACATAGACGCCGAAGGCAGCCGAGCTATCAGCGTTGGTCAAGGCAGATCTCCGCCAGTTTCGCAAACGCGCGGGCGCGATGCGACAGCCCCAATCCAAGCGGCGGCAGACCGTGCTTCTCGATGCTGGTCATTTCGCCGAATGTGCGCGAATGCCCGTCCGGCAGGAATGCCGGGTCGTAACCGAATCCGGCCGTGCCGCGCGGCGGCCACACCAGCGTGCCGTCGACGCGCGCCTCGACCTCTTCAAGATGATCGTCCGGCCATGCAACGCACAACGCGGATACGAAATGCGCCGTGCGCCAGTCAGGCGTGGTCGCGCCGCGTTCCTGCAGCAGGCGTTCCACCCGGGTCATCGCCGCCATGAAATCCTTGTTTTCGCCGGCCCAGCGCGCCGAATAGATGCCGGGGGCGCCGTCCAGCGCATCGACCACCAAACCGGAATCGTCGGCAAACGCCGGCAGTTTTGCGACGCGAGCGGCGGCAAGCGCCTTGATCTGCGCGTTGGCGCGAAATGTCTTGCCGGTCTCTTCGGGCTCGGCAAGACCAAGTTCGCCCGCCGACACCGCTTCGACGCCATGCGGCGCCAGCAGTTCGCGCATCTCGACGAGCTTGCCGGGATTGTGGGTCGCGATCACGAGCTTGCCGGTGATTCGACGATGTTCAGTCATGAATTCAAATTACCCGTCATGGCCGGGCTTGTCCCGGCCATCCACGTCTTTCTTGTTGTCTCTGCTGAAGGGCAGACGTGGATGCCCGGCACAGGGCCGGGCATGACGGCGGCTGGTGAATCACGCCACCGCCATTTTTTGCAGGTCCACCAGCCGCGCGACGCCCTTGCGCGCCAATGCCATCAGCGCCAGAAATTCGTCTTGCGAGAACGGCGTTTTTTCCGCCGTGCCCTGGACCTCGATGATGCGCCCGTCGCCGGTCATCACGAAATTGGCGTCGGTATCGGCCTCCGAATCCTCCGCATAGTCGAGATCGAGCACCGGCGTTCCGTTATAGATGCCGCACGAAATTGCCGCGACGTTGTCGCGCAGCACATTGCCTTTGACCATGTTGCGGGTCTTCATCCAGCCGATGCAATCGGCCAGCGCGACCCAGGCGCCGGTGATCGACGCGGTGCGGGTGCCGCCATCGGCCTGCAGCACGTCGCAATCCACCGTGATCTGGCGTTCGCCCAGCGCTTCGAGATCGAGGGTCGCACGCAAGGAACGGCCGATCAGGCGCTGGATTTCGACCGTGCGGCCGTTCTGCTTGCCGGCGGAGGCTTCGCGGCGGGTGCGCTCCAGCGTGGCGCGGGGCAGCATGCCGTATTCGGCCGTGACCCAGCCGCGGCCCTGGCCCTTGAGCCATGGCGGCAGCCGCTCCTCCAAGGTGGCCGTCACCAGCACGTGGGTGTCGCCGAATTTAACCATGCAGGAGCCTTCGGCATATTTGACCACGCCGCGTTCCAGCGACACGGCGCGCAGTTCATCCGGCGCACGGCGGCTTGGCCGCATGGGAAATCCTCCGATAAATCCAGGAAAAAGGCAGGTCTCGCGGTGCTTTTAGGGGCGGGCAGCGGCAGCGGCAAGGGCCAGCGAAGCCGATCGACGTAATGCTGCTTGTATCTGACCGTAGAGATGGACAGATTGGGACCAGTTGGAAGGAATGCCAGTGGCTCACCACGATCCGATCGGCCTGATCGCGCCGAATGCCGGGCTCGCCCAGCTCAACGAGCGCTCCCGGGATATTTTTCGTCAAATCGTCGAGAGTTATCTCGCCACCGGCGAACCCGTCGGCTCGCGCAACATTTCGCGGCTGATCACCGTGCCGCTCTCGCCGGCCTCGGTCCGCAACGTGATGTCGGACCTTGAGCAACTCGGCCTGATCTACGCGCCGCATACCTCGGCCGGGCGGTTGCCGACCGAGTTGGGTTTGCGGTTTTTCGTCGATGCCTTGATGCAGGTCGGCGATCTCACCGAGCCGGAGCGGCAATCGATCCAGACCCAGCTTGCTTCCGTCGGCAAAGCGCAATCGGTCGAAGCGGCGCTCGGCGAGGCCCTGACGCGGCTGTCCGGGCTCACTCGGGCGGCGGCGGTGGTGCTCACCGCGAAAGCCAATGTGCGGCTGAAGCACATCGAGTTCGTCAGGCTGGAGCCGGAGCGCGCGCTTGTGGTGCTGGTGGCCGAGGACGGGCAGGTCGAGAATCGCGTACTGACGTTGCCGCCGGGCGTTCCGATATCGGCGTTGACCGAAGCGTCGAATTTTCTCAATGCACGGATTCGCGGACGAACGCTGGCGGAAGCCCGGCTCGAGCTTGAGACCGCATTGACGCAAAACCGCGCCGAGCTCGATCAGCTCACGCAGAAGGTCATCGCGGCGGGGATCGCAAGCTGGTCCGGAGGTGAAAACGACGACCGGCAGCTGATCGTGCGCGGTCACGCCAACCTGCTGGAGGATTTACATGCGCTCGAGGATCTCGAGCGGGTGCGGCTGTTGTTTGACGATCTCGAGACCAAGCGCGGCGTGATCGACCTGCTCGGCCGCGCGGAACGCGCCGACGGCGTGCGGATTTTCATCGGATCGGAGAACAAGCTGTTTTCGCTATCGGGTTCCTCCACCATCATCGCCCCCTACAGCGACGGCGCGGGGCATATCGTCGGCGTCCTCGGCGTCATCGGGCCGACCCGGCTCAACTATGCGCGGGTGATTCCGATGGTGGATTACGCCGCCCGCATCGTCAGCCAGATGCTGGGTGGATGATCCCGGTGGTTTCATACGCTTGTTGCGCTTGATTTTTGGCGCCTAAAGCACGATATCCCGCCCAGCAACCCCCATGCGATCCAAGACGATTTTCGAGAAGGCAGTGTCAATGGCCGACCCCGACGGGCAGAACGACAATCCGGCGAAACCGGCGCAGGACGCCGAGCCGGTGGTCTCCAGGCCCTACATCATGCCCGACGATCCGGAAGAAGGCTCAGTCGAGGCGCTAGCCAAGGAAGCCGCGGACGCGCGCGACAAGATGCTGCGCACGCTGGCGGAAATGGAAAACCTGCGCAAGCGCACCGCGCGCGAGGTCGCCGACGCCCGGACCTACGGCATTTCCGGATTCGCGCGTGACGTGCTCGATATCGCCGACAATCTGCAGCGCGCGCTCGATGCGGTCCCGGCTGAAGCGAGGGCTGCGGCGGACCCGGGATTGAAGGCGCTGATTGAGGGCGTCGAACTCACCGAGCGCTCGCTGCTCAACGCACTGGAGAAGAACGGGGTCAGGAAGTTCGATCCGGCCGGCGAGAAGTTCGACCCCAACGTCCATCAGGCGATGTACGAAGTACCCGATCCGTCGGTGCCTGCCGGTACCATCGCGCAGGTCATTCAATCGGGTTACATGATCGGCGAGCGCATATTGCGCCCCGCGCTGGTCGCTGTTGCAAAGGGCGGTGCGAAAGCGGCCGCCTCCGAATAGCTAGTTTAGCGCACGACGTTCATGTCACCCTCCCCTGGAGGGGGAGGGTCGACGCGCGTGCAAGGCGCGGCGGGGTGGGGTGAAAGTGTCTCCTCGCGAACGGTGCCCAAGTTGGAGGCTGTCACCCCACCCCGTCAAGCATCTGGCGATGCTCGCCGACCCTCCCCCTTCATGGGAGGGTAAGGATCGCTTCAACCTAATTCATCACACCGCGATGTCGGCCGACTGGATGCGCTTGACGCCGGCTTTTGCCATATCGGCCCAGGCTTTGGCGAGCGAGCCCTGGGTGTCGATGCCGCGGCAGGCGTCTTCAATCACATAGGTTTCAAACCCGGCCTTGCGCGCGTCCAGCGCCGTCCATGCGACACAGAAATCGGTCGCGAGTCCGGCCACGAACAGGCGTTTCAGCTTGCGGGCCTTGAGATAGCCCGCCAGTCCCGTCGTGGTCTTGCCGTCGGCCTCGGTGAAGGCGGAATAGCTGTCGACTTCCTTGTGGTGGCCCTTTCGGATGATGAGCCCGGCCTGCGGGATCGAAAGGTCTTTCGAAAGAGCGGCGCCATCGGTTCCCTGCACGCAGTGGTCCGGCCACAAGACCTGCTTGCCGTATTTGAGGTCGATGGTTTCGAACGGCTTCTTGCCGCCATGGCTGGAGGCGAATGAAACATGGCCGGCCGTGTGCCAGTCCTGGGTCATCACGACATTGGCGAAGCCTTTTGCTATTCTGTTGATCACGGGGATGACCTGATCGCCGTCCCTCACGGCAAGACTTCCGCCCGGCAGGAAACAGTTTTGCACGTCGATGACCAGAAGCGCCGAGGCGTCGTCGATGCTGATTTTGCCGGCCGCTCCAGCCGCTCCGGGCAGGAGGCCGGCAGCGAAGATCGCTCCCACCCTTGCAAAAACTTCCCGTCGATCCAGCATCGCCAAATCTCCCTTAAGAAAAAGCCCAGCAAATCAGGTCACGGCGGCAGCGTAAAGCAGTCGCAAATCTAGCGCGGCTGAATTCCATCGCGTACCGCACGGAAGCGCGGGAACGCCTTGGACCAGTCGTCGCGCGGCGTGCTGGCGATGATTCGCAGCGCCTGATTGCCGTTGCCAAACCGCAGCCATTGCACGACCGTGACCGGTGTATTCGCTTTGCCGCTGGTGGCCTCGACGCGGGTTTCATATCCCGGCGAGCCGCCCATGCGAAGCGGCTCCGACATCGTGATACGTCCGTCGCGCAAGCCGGGAATCTGACCCGCGGCCTGCTGGGCGAACCGGCCGCGATCTTCCGGTTGCGTCGGCGCGGAGGCGATGGTGCCGATCACCATGTAGGACGACGCCTCGATCCCGGTCTCCTCGTCGCCGTCGGCGAGCAGGATGGCGGCGCCCGGCGCCAGCGTGCGGACGTTTTTGAAGCCGCCGAGTTCGGTGGTCTTGAACGGCAACAGTCCGAGCTGCTCCTCGACCGGTACTTCCTTGCGTACCACGGCCGTCGCAAACATCTGCCGCACGGCATCGTCGGTATAGATCTTGGTTGCGTTTTCCGGCACCTGCATTGCGATGTATCCGGAGA
>NZ_DASYMN010000182.1:0-12094 GCF_036009065.1 Bradyrhizobium sp.
TGGGCGTCCCGAGGCCTTTGAGCCGGTTTCGGGCTGCAACATACTGATTTTGCCGCTCGATGCCAGCAATTTGCGGGCTCGCGAGGCGGCTCGTTGATGGCCGAGATCGACCAGCTTTCACCGTGGTGGTCGGCGGCGCGCCATGTCGATCGCCGGCCGTTCCTGGCCGCGCGGAGTGCCGTAACGAAGGCGGTCCGGACGTGGTTCGACGAGCAGGGATTTGTCGAGATCGAGACAGCAATCTTGCAGATATCGCCGGGCAACGAAACCCATCTGCACGCGCCCCGAACCGAGTTGAGAGACGGCGCAGGGGCGGCTGTGACGCGCTATCTCCGCACCTCGCCGGAATTCGCGGCCAAGAAATTGCTGGCGGCGGGCGAGGGAAAAATATTCGAATTTGCGCGGGTGTTCCGCGACCGCGAGCGCGGCGACCTGCATTTGCCGGAATTCACCATGCTGGAATGGTACCGCGCCAACGCTGCTTACGACGCCGTGATGGCCGACAGCATCGTCGTCATCGCCCACGCTGCGCAGGCGACCGGGATCGGCCGGTTTTCGTTTCGCGCCAGCACCGCCGATCCTTTCGCGGAGCCTGAGTTATTGACGGTAGCCACGGCATTCGACCGCTTCGTCGGGATCGACCTGCTTGCCACTATCGAGGACGGCAACGGCGATCGCACAGCGCTGGCCTTGGCGGCGAAGGATCGGGTGCGGATCACAGACGACGACACCTGGTCGGATATTTTCAGCAAGGTGCTGGTCGAATATATCGAGCCGCAGCTGGGGCAGGGGCAGTTGACGGTGCTGTTCGAATATCCCGCGCCGGAAGCGGCGCTGGCGCGGACAAAAGCGCTCGATCCCCGCGTCGCCGAGCGTTTTGAGATATATGCCTGCGGCGTCGAGCTTGCCAACGGGTTTGGCGAGTTGACCGATGCGGCGGAACAGCGCCGGCGTTTCACCCACGCCATGGACGAAAAACAGCGGCGTTATGGCGAGCGCTATCCGCTGGACGAGGATTTTCTCGCGGCGGTCGCCTTGATGCCGCCGGCCAGCGGCGTCGCATTGGGATTCGACCGGCTGGTGATGCTGGCCGGCGGTGCGGCAAAAATCGATCAGGTGGTGTGGACGCCGCCGGCGGGGCAGGCATGAGCAAGTTCAATCGCGGCATCGCATCGACATTGCGGCAACCTTCCGAACTGGTCGCGCATGGTTTTGCGCCCGCGGCTGATCTACCCGATCTGAAAAAAGTCGCCGCGCGTTACGCGGTGGCGCTGACGCCGGAAGTAGCCGCGCTGATCGACCCGGATGATCCCAACGATCCCATCGCGCGGCAGTATATTCCGAGCGTCGATGAACTTGCGGTGCAACCGGGCGAGCGCGCCGATCCGATCGGCGATCGCGCCCATTCGCCGGTCGAAGGCATCGTGCATCGTTATCCCGACCGGGTGCTGTTCAAGCTGGTTCATGTCTGCGCGGTGTATTGCCGCTTCTGTTTCCGCCGCGAAATGGTCGGGCCGGGCAGGGAGAGCGCGCTGTCGCAGCGGACGTATCGCAGTGCGCTCGACTATATCCGCTCGCACGGCGAAATCTGGGAAGTCATCCTGACCGGCGGCGATCCGTTGATGCTCTCGCCGCGGCGGCTGGCAGAGATCGTGACCGACCTTGCCGCCATCGATCACGTCAGGATCATAAGGCTTCACACCCGCATTCCCGTCGCCGATCCCGCGCGCGTCGACGACGAGATGGTCGCGGCCCTCAAGGCCGCCGGCGCGACCACCTGGGTGGCGCTGCACGCCAATCATCCCCGCGAATTGACCGGCAGCGCCCGCGCCGCCTGCGCGCGCATGATCGACGCCGGCATTCCGATGGTCAGCCAGTCGGTGCTTTTGCGCGGCGTCAATGATGACGCGGCGACACTGGAGGCGCTGATGCGGGCCTTTGTCGAATGCCGCATCAAGCCGTATTACCTGCATCACGGTGATTTGGCGCCGGGCACGGCGCACCTGCGCACCACGCTGGAGCAGGGGCAGGAATTGATGCGCGCGTTGCGCGGACGCGTCTCCGGATTATGCCAGCCGGATTATGTGCTCGATATCCCCGGCGGCCATGGCAAGGCGCCGGTCGGTCCGTCCTATCTGTCACCGGCCAATTCCCCAGGGCGCGATCCGCAGTCGCGCTATCGTGTCGTCGACTATTGCGGCGACGTTCACCTTTATCCTCCAAACCCCTGATCGGATGAGGAGTTGTTGACAATGGCCGGGCCGGAGCCGCCGGAGGACCAGGGCAATCGCGCAATCGAGAATGCGGTGATGCTCGGCTTCTTCGTGGTGCTGGTGGCGGCGGGCGTCTGGCTGCTCGGCACCATGGCCGACGTGCGCAAGGCGCAGGACTGTGCGGCACAGGGTCGCCGCAACTGCAATCCCATCGAAATCCCGGATCGTCCGCGCTAGACTGCGCTCTCTGATCGAGGAGAAGCAAGATGCGAAACCTGATCACGACAACGGCGATGCTGGCCCTGATCGGCAGCCCGGCAGCGATGGCGCAGACCAAAAGCAACACCGGATCGCCGGCGGCCACAAATCCCCAGCCGATGCGCGAAGCACCGGTAGGCCACCGTCAGCCGCGCGCGGGCGACGTTCCCTCGGAGAACAATCTGAGCGATCCGAACGATCCCTTGAGCAAGGAGAATGCCGCGCTCGACAAGAAGATCAAGAGCATCTGCCGCGGCTGTTGAACGCGCATATTCCGCAAAAGTGGATACCGGTTTTGCGATCAGAATATGCGCAAAATTAGATCAGGCAGAGTTGCGCGCGGCGAGCGCCATTCCGATCAAGGTCGCGCCGCCGAACAGCATGTTGATGCCGACCAGAAGGCCTAGCGCCCACTCGGCCGATCCCGGCAGCCCGGCGATGATGAATCCGGCGATCAGGATGTCCATGATCCCGGCCGTGAGCAGCCAGCCCCATCGTTCGGAGAGCTCCTTCTTGTGCTCCAGCGCGTACATGATGGTGGCGACGCCTTCGGCGAGGAAATAGGCGCCGACCACGATGGTCAGCGTCAGCGTGCCCTGAACCGGCCGTGCCAGCAGGATGATGCCTGCGCCGACGGCGAGCACGGCTGAGAACAGCGACCACCAGAAGCCCGGCATCTGCCGCGCCCACAACGTCAGCATCAAGCCGGCAACGCCGCTGATCAGAAACATCCAGCCTAAGAAAATGGTGACGGCCAGGCTTGCAAGCGGCGGCACGATCATGGCTGCGAGCCCGAGGATGACGAGCAGAATGCCCTCGATCAGAAAAGCCTTCCAATGCTCGCGGACGGCGGCGCTCATTCTGCTCTGAAGGCCGGCGATGTCCCGGGGAAGCGTCATGGCCAACTCCTCTGCCGGCAGCGGGAAAAAGCGCGATGATAGTCCGCGCCGGCGTCCGTTGCTCAAAATTGTTTGCCGCGATCAGAGGTAAAACGTGCAGGACGCAGCCAGCGTGGTTTGTTTTTGGCCCATGAAATAGCCGACGCTGCAAGCCTTGCCGGACAGCAGGTTTGGGACCTCAAGCGTAATGTTTCCCCGGGAGTTGTTGGCGGCGATCTGAACCGAGGCAATGGGCGGGATGATGTGGGACGCCGAGGGACCTTCCCAGAAGCCGATCCAATGCCCGTATGCCCGTGGCTGGCATCCGGCCGGCGTTTCATACTGAACTGACACCATTTGCGCGGAGAGGGAGAAGAGCTGAAGAGAAGTCTGAAACGTCGTCGTGACCGTGCCATCCGGAGCAATTGATACCCACGAACAAACGTTGGTAACCTCGGGCCCTACGGCATATCCGGCGGTGTAAGGCTGCATCACGAGCTCAAGGTTGCCAATGTCGACCGTTCCGCTCTCGGCATTGATCGGTATCGCTTGCGACGCCAGCGGCGGCATGGCGTAGGGAATGATTTGCGGTTCCTGCCAGAGGAAGACCGTGTTGTCGTAGCTTGCCGGCTGATTACCGGGCATGCCGACGAACTCGAGCAGAAGATTGTTGGCGGTTACGGCGACCGCGGTGACCGAGGTACCGGCGGTCGTGGTCTGATCCACCGCCATCGCAAACCTTCCTTCCCGTTGAAAATATACCCGTTGAATATCAGGGATTGTATATGCCGACGTCAAGGTCGCAAGATAGTTATCATCCCTCCAATATCGCCACCGCCCTGGTCCAGCCGGCTGAGGCGCGCTCGATCTTGACCGGGAAGCATGACACGGTGAACCCGGTCGAGGGCAGTTGCTCCAGATTATGCAATTTTTCGATATGGCAGTAGCCGATGTGGCGGCCGGCCTTGTGGCCTTCCCAGATCAGGCTGGCGTCCTTGGTCTCGGCATATTTCTTCGCGGTGTAGACGAACGGCGCGTCCCAGCTCCAGCCGTCGATGCCGGTCAGGCGCACGCCGCGCTCCAGCAGATACATCGTCGCTTCATAGCCCATGCCGCAGCCGGAAGTGACGTAGTCCTTCTGGCCGTATTTGGCGCCGGCCGAGGTATTGACCACCACGATCTCCAGCGGCGACAGCGTGTGGCCGATGCGCTTGAGTTCGGCTTCGACGTCCTTGGCGGTCGCCACATAGCCGTCGGGCAAATGCCGGAAATCCAGTTTTACGCCGGGCTGCAGGCACCACTCCAGCGGCACCTCGTCGATGGTCCATGACCGCTCGCCGCGGTTCATGGTGGGGTGGAAATGCCAGGGCGCATCGAGATGCGTGCCATTATGGGTCGACAACTGCACCTGCTCCACCGCCCAGCCTTGACCGTCCGGCAGATCCTCGGCCTTGAGCCCTTCGAAGAACTGCAGCATGCGCGGCAGGCCCTGCTGATGGTCGATGTACTGGATGGTCGGATGTCCGCCGGGCGGATCGGCCGGCACATCGTTTTGCAGCGGGACGGAAATGTCGATCAGCTTGCGCGCCATGGCGTCTCCTCTTTCTCTGTGTCAAGTTTTAGCATGCGCTAGCCTGACGGTGGCGCTCATTCTATCGGCGGTCTGCGAAATTCTCGCCGGATGTCGTTTCGCCGGAGCCGATCTTCAGCTCTGGCCGAATGCCGACAGGGTGGAGGCCGCCGTGCGCAAACGGTTGCGGCCGAGAATATAGACCGCCGTCGTGATCACCAGCAGGGCAATGCCGATCATGATCGAGACAAAACCTATCGGAACGAGGGCGAGGGTCACGTTTCGCTCCAGATTGACAAACCAGTGGTGCACGGACGACAGCACAAACGCCAGACCGGCAAATCCCGCGCCGCCGCCGGCCACCAGAAGCGCCCACATCCGACGCAGGTCGCTCAGCCGTTGCCGCGACGTCTCGGTCCGTGGTGCGTGATGGCGGCCGACCCGCCGCACCAGCCGCACCGCGAATGCGATGGTGCCGAACCCGATCAGCATGGCGGTGCATTCCAGCATCAACCTGGCTGATCCGTCGATGTCCGGATTTTGCTGCAGCGTCAGCAGCGGAAGATCGAAGCCGGAATGTAGGGCCAGCGGCACCAGCAGGATGGAAATCCGCGCGCTGATGCGCGCCCAGTCGCGGTGATGGCGGTGGGCGCCCAGCGCGGTGCCGGAGCGCGCGATCGCAAGATAAGCGCCGGCGACGATGCCGAGCGCGCCGTGGAACGGCACCGTCAGCACGCTGCGCAATACCGCCAGCGACCGCCACATGTCAGGGTGCTGCACGAGATAAGCGAGGTTCTCGTAAGCCGCAAAGCCGAGACCCGCCGCAGCGCCGTAGACCACGGTGTCCATCGGGTCCGCGAAGGGTTGCCGCCGCCGCGATACGGCGACGATGACGAGAATCTTGACGATTTCCTCCGGCGCGGCGATGCCGAAGATCGCGCGCAAGGCCAGCGCGAGCCGCGGGTCGTCGGTGACGGCCAGCAACGACATGAAGAGCGCGCGCGCAACGCCAAGCAGCGAAATACTCGCAGCGCCAAGCAGGAATGCGGCCCAGACCTTGAACGGAGGGCCGGGCCGCTCATCGGCGGCGATCACCAGCCACAGCACCAGCAGGGCCGGCGCAATGGCCGCCGCGCCAATCACGGTGGGGAGGGATTCAAGCAGGTGCATTTGCGAGGAAATATGGTCAATATTCTTTTGACGGACAGGGGGCGCTTGCAGGAGTTATGGCTGGGCTTCGTCCGGTTCAATCGCTGCCAGCTTTTGCTGACGGGCCTCAAAGGCGTTTTCCAGTTCCCATGCCCGCTGCAGCCGCTCCGGGCTGGTCTGCGCCAGCAACTTACCCCAGGCCGCCGCGAGCGTCTTCAAGGCTTCGTCCCGGCTTGCCGCGGTTCCTTCAGCCCAGTCCGGCAACGCCATCGGAATGGTGATGCTCCAGACCCAGTTCGTCCCGTCCAAACGGACCCGGCCGATCGAATGCCCCTCGAACAGGAGAACATAGTCGTCCTTGACGTCGGGCCATCGCAGGCGGGCATCGATCGAAATCTTGGTTGACATGCGCTCCACCAGCAAAAAGCCGGGGCCCGGTAACCCGCGACATGCCGTGTTTATTGCCGATCGCGCCGCCTCGGGCAATCATTGTATCTGCCCTTGGGCCGCCGGCGATCCGCGTAAAACGGCTTCAGTCAGAAATCCGCGTCAGCAGCGCCTTGAAGCCCAGCGAAGGGGTTTCGGCGGCGGTCCCTTCGAATGTCGCAAACTCGCCGTTCGCCGACCCCTGGCAATCGATCGTCACGCGATCGAAGCCAAATACCGGCGGGTAGTTGGGATCGTCGGTGTGCCGCATGCTTGAGACGACGGCGGTGATCGTGTTGCCGCGTTCCTTGTAGGAACCGACATAAGCGAATGCGGAATTGCCTCCACGGAGTTTTCCATCGGCGGCATAGAGAATGCCCATGGCCTTACGCCGCGGAGTCTTGAATTCAACCTTGTAGAGGCCCTTGAACATGATCGATCCTGCAGAGTGTTCCGATTTGGAATGCTAGGTAGCGGCCAACAACCTAATTTCCCGTTGAGCTTTCCAAGAAAGCACGAGCGGGTTGATGGCGGCATTCGCAGTTGAAGACAGATGAAGGCGCCTGCGACAAACGCCGGCCGGGTGCCGGTGCGGAGGTGGGCGCAACTGGTTAATTCGCGGTGATGCCGGACGTTCAAATTGGAGTGAAGTCGCGGCCGGACCTTTAAAATTTGACGCTTATTGTCACCGCAACAAAGAAAATCGGGGACACAATGAATATTCAAATCACGCATTCGGCGAAATATCCGGTCAGTCGCCGCGCCCTGGCGATACACGACATTCGCATGGTTTCGGCGTTCGCGGTCTGGGCGCTGTTTCTGGGATTGTCGCCGGTTCTGGTCTTCCACGCGCTGACGTGAGCGGCTTGCTTCGCGGATTTATCCGTTTATTGATTCCGGATCGTATCCAGCATCGACCCCGGAGGCCTGAATGGGCTGGTTCGGTTGGCGCGCGAAAGATGCAGCGGCGCACGAAGCCGCACCGTCCGGTCCTCAAGCCATTCTTGAGGATCTCGCCAAACGCGTCCCGCAATACGTCGAGGATGCCGATCAGGGCCGGCTGATCTATCCGGCCTGCAAGCGAACGGTTTCAGAGCCCAACGACGTTCGCACCGCCTGGGATGACACCCGGCTGGAGGCGATGCGCTATGTGATGGTGGTGCCGCGGCGCGAGTTCGAACTGCTGGCCGACCCGGACAGCCAGTCCGATCTGCTGAACGCCTTCCTGTGCCAGCCACCGCACGAAGACACCGTGATCGATTTCACGGGCTCGACCATGAGCGACATCGCGATTTCGGTTTTCGCCGGGTTCAACTGGCTCAACCATTGCGCCGTGCTGGCCGGTGCGGATCGCGGAAACGTCTCGGGCACGCTGCATCGCTTCCGCAAGCTGGTGATACTCGCGCAGCAATGGTGGGCGATGGAGGGGGCAGGTCCGCGCTGCCGCCAGATGCTGGCGAATGGGGAGGAGCCGCCGCTGATGCTGTATCTGGTCTGGACCGACTATACCCGGCTCGCCAAGGAAATCGCGGCAGCGATGCTCAATCGTTCGATCCGCGCCGCGGCGGCCGCGAATGCCGAGGCTCTCGCGCGGGCCATGACCCGTCTTCAGGACGCCGATGATCCGGCCGATCTTGGGATCCGATGATCGCCTCTGGACCATGCCGAGGCGCCGCTGGTCAGAAGCGGGACCGATAGCCATCAAAGGCGTGCGCCAGGAAAATACTCGCGCTGAGTAAACCGAATAACGCCGTCACTGTCTCGATCATCACAAACTCGTCCTTGGCACCCCGGACGCACTGAAACGGCATGCAAGCCCGCACAGTCAAAGAGTTTCGGCGTTGGATGGACATTTCCCAATCGCATTGATGATTTACTGCAACAGATGCGCAGGCGAAGGGGCGCCGTGGAACAATGGGACGAAGCCTGACGGCTCATGCCGCGAGCAGGCGCCGGCAGGCCTCAACAAAGACCTGCGCGCCTGTGATGATGTCGGCATCATCGGTGTTTTCGCTCCAATGATGACTGATGCCGCCGATCGAGGGCACAAACATCATCCCAGCAGGCATGATCGTGGCGAGAACCTGGGCGTCATGACCGGCGCCGCTGGGCATGCGGACTGACCTGCCGCCGGCAAAGGCGGCGCTGGCGGCTTCGATGGTGTGTTGGAATGTGGCATCCATCATGGCGGGGGACCCGGTACGAAGACGCTCCACCGCAACACTACAGCGGCCTTGCGCGGTGACGTCCGCGGCCATGCTTCGCAGCAGATCCTCCAGGCGGTCGATCACGCCGGGGTCATCGTCGCGCATCTGGAACAGCATTTCCGCGACCCCGGGGATGATGCTGGGCGCGCCGGGATCGAGGGTGATGCGGCCGGTGGTCCATACCGTGCGCGGTCCGCAGGCCTTAGGAAACCGATCGTCGATATCAACGCAAAATCTGGTCAGCGCCAGGCCTGCATCCCTGCGAACGTCCATGCGGGTTGTGCCCGCGTGATTTTGCTCGCCGCTAAACCTGATCCGGTATTGCCAGATACCGATGATCGAGGTGACGACGCCGATGCGGAGATCGCCGCTTTCGAGCGTCCGGCCTTGCTCGATATGCGCTTCGATATATCCGATATGCCGCCCGCGTTCGCACCTGGCGCGGGCCCGGCCGGCAAGACCGACGTCGCGCAGGGCCTCCCGCATGGTGCGGCCGCTGTTGCGGTCGCGTGCGGCGTCGATGTCCGCCTCGGTCACACCGCCGACATAAGATCTGCTGCCCAGGAAGTGGCCGAAATGTCCTTCCTCATCGCACCACGCCGCGACTTCAACGGCGCCGTTTACGGTAGGATTGGGATTGATGACGCGGGCGGCCTCGAGGGCATATACGACGCCAAGCGGCCCATCGAGCCAACCCGCGTAATTCTGGCTTTCGAGGTGCGAGCCGGCCAACAATTTCGGTCCGGATTTTGTACTTGTGCTGAGCACATTGCCGATGCCGTCGATGGTGACGGCGAGTCCTGCCTCGGCAAGCCGCTGCGCCAGCCACTGCAGCGAGCGCATATGCGGCTCCGAGAACGTCGGCTTGTGAACGCCGGTCTTGTATGCGCCGATGCCACGCAGCGCATTGAGATCCGCCAGGACCCGGGCGCCATCAAACTGCAAGCGATTGTCTGACATGAGCCGCAACCTGGTCGGGCAACTGGCGCTCCCTAGCGGAATCGAACCGCTCTCTCCACCGTGAAAGGGTGGCGTCCTAACCGATAGACGAAGGGAGCGAAAAGGCCGGTTTTGTCACGACCGACCCGGCCGCGAAAACCGCTGTTTCGCAGGTAGCACAACAATATAGCCGCCATATCAACGCCTTGAGCCGGCGCTGATGGCGTGCCGGGCAGCACCAGGCGATCCGGTTCGGCCACGGCGCGCGAACGTATAGTGGCGTTTGTCCGGCCGGGCAAGCCGTCTCGCGCGCCGGTTTGGCAGCAGACCGGATCAGGCTGACGATCGGCCAAATCCTCGATTTTGCAGAAGGTTGCAACGCTTTCTAAAGCCTGTGCCGCTAGCAAGAGCGGGGGCAGCGGGGAGTCGCAGCGGATGGCAATCACCCAGAAGCGGGAAGCCCGCAAATCGGTCCGCCAGTCCGGATGGATCACGCTCGATGGCGGCTTCGCCGCGCGGCCATGCACCGTGCTCGATCTGTCCTCGGCCGGGGCAAAGATCACCGTCGATGATCCGCAGGCGGTGACGGCGAAGGTACGGCTGGCGTTTTCGCGCGACGCCCGGACCGGGCGGACCTGCCAAGTGGTCTGGCGCCGGGGCAAGACGCTCGGCGTCAAATTCGTCCGGTAGCAAAGGCGCGTCGTCCGAGATAGAATCCGGCGAATGTGGAGGATCTTCCCTGTCATTGTACTGACGGTGTTTTCGGCGTCAGCGGCCTCGGCGCAGCAGGCCCGCAAGCCGGACAAGCCCGCCACGTCGGTCCCGCCGCGTCCGGCGAAGGCCGCCGCGAACCCTTGCGCCGAGTACGGTCCCGGCTTCGTCAGGATCGAGGGATCGTCCACCTGCATCAAGATCGGCGGCAGTTTTGGCGTAGGGGTCGGCGGGTCGCGCTAAGCGAACAAAGGCGAGGGCGGATTGCAACTCGACATCATCGTTCCGGTCTTGATGAGTTGCGCGCTGCTGTGGTGGATCAGCCGCGGCATGACCTGGACCGCGCGTCTGACGGTAGCGGCGGTCACGCTGGTGCTGATCTTTTGTGTTTTGCTGTTCGAGCGGTCGAGCCACTAAAAAGCCCGTGCGAGGCGCCGCCCTTAACTCATCGGCGGTGCAAGGAATTTCTTAAATCCGGGGCGGCTCCCGAATTGCGCGAACCAGCGCTCGAGGTTCGGCAATCGCGGTTTGCTGATGCCTTCCACCCCAAACCAGCGGCGCGCGTAAGCGCCGAGCGCAATGTCGGCGAGCGTGAATTGATCGCCTTCGATGAATTTTCGTGTCGCCAACTGAGCGTCGGGAATCCGCCATACCATGGCTTCCGCGTCGGCATCCTTCTGGACGGCGATCATGTCGCGCTTTTCCAGCGGCGTTCGCACCAGCGCCCAGAACACCGGCCGGTCCACCGGCTGCAGGGTGGAGAGCGTCCAGTCCAGCCAGCGGTCGACGGCGGCCCGGGCCTTCGGCGCGTCGGGATAGATCGGCGAACCCTGCCCATGGACAAGCGCAAAATACCGCATGATTGAATTGGATTCCCACAGCGCGAAATCGCCGTCCACCAGGGTTGGCACGCGCCCGTTCGGATTCATCGCGAGATAATCGGGCTCGGTATTGCGGCCGAACGCCATGCCGGCGTCGATGCGGTGGTAGTTGAGGCCCAACTCCTCGGCGCACCACAGCACTTTCTGGACATTGACCGAATTGGCGCGGCCCCAAATCGTCAATTGCTGATCATTGTTCGGCACGGTGTTTCCTTTTGCGGTCCTGGCTTGCCACGGCGGTCATACCGGATTTTTCAAGGGAAACGTGTGCGTCGGAAAATAAATCAGGCCCCGCCAAAGGGCGGAGCCTGATTGAGTATCAGTCTTGATGGTTTGGTCCCGGCCAATCAGCGGCCGAAGAACAGCCAGAGCAGAATGATGATCGGGATAGGCACACCCAGCAACCACAGCAAAACTCCGCGTCCCATTTTCGTCTCCTTCGAACCAGTGTCGGATCAAAGAACGCGAAGCGAGGCACCGGGTTCCGTCGGCGTGCAGAACAATTAAGCGGAGATTTCTGCGTCTCACCAATGCCCGGTGTTCGGCATCGAGCTCCACGGCTCCGCCGGCGGTTTTGCGTCGCCCTTTTGCAAAAGCTCGATCGAATGCAGATCCGGCGAACGCACGAACGCCATCTGGCCGTCGCGGGGAGGGCGGTTGATGGTGATGCCGAGCTTCATCAGCTTCTCGCAAGTGGCATAAATGTCGTCGACCTCATAGGCGAGGTGGCCGAAATAGCGGTCCTCGCCATACTTCTCCTCGTCCCAATTATAGGTGAGCTCCACCAGCGGCGCGCCACGCCCCTTGGACTGCTTCAGCAGGCCCTCGTCCTCCGGCGCGCACAAGAACACCAGCGTGAATT
>NZ_DASYMN010000183.1:0-2826 GCF_036009065.1 Bradyrhizobium sp.
CTGCATCTCCAGCCACGGATATTTGTCGCGGGTCCGGTACAGCATGTCGACGCCGAGCGGCAGGTCGTTGCCGGTGAATCCCCAGGAGCCCAGCACGTTGAGGTCCTTGGTGCAGATGCGGTGCCACGACGTATTGATCGAACCGGCGTCGGTGAATTGCCCCATCTCGACATAGGTGCCGCCGTCGCGCAGCATCTCGATGCCTTCCGGGCCGGCGCTTGGATGTCCCGAGCAGTCCATCACCAGGTCGGCGCCAAAACCGCCGACGATGTCGCGCACTTTTTTGATGCGTGCCTCCGGCGTTGTGACTTCCTCGATATTCACTGTCGCCTCCGCGCCGAACTTGCGCGCCAGCGCCAATCGCGGCGCCTCCGGCGCGCCGACGCAGATCACCCTGCCCGCGCCCATCTCCTGCGCCGCGGCCACCGCCAGAATTCCGATCGGTCCGGAGCCCTGGATCACCACGGTATCGCCCCAGGTGAATCCGCCGGCGCGGGTGGCGCGGTTGAAGGCGCGGATGCAGGACGTCAGCGGCTCAGAGAGCGCGCCCAGCCGCAGCGACATGTCGTCAGGCAATTTGTAGATCTTGGTGCCCGGCAGCATGTCGAGATCGACATAGACGTATTCCGCCCAGCCGCCCCACAGATGCGGCGCCTTGTCGAAGCCGAGATAACGGCCGTAATATACCGGCGTCAGACACTTGTTGGCGCTCTCGGGATAATGGATGCAGTAATAGCAATGCCCGCACGGCATCAGCGGCGGGATCATCACCTTCGATCCAACGGTAAGCGGCTTGCTCATAAAGTCTTCGGAAAATTCCGACCCGACCTCGACCAGCACGCCGCCGATCTCATGCCCGAGCGTGAATGGCCACGGCAATTGCTTCGGCCAGTGGCCTTTAAGGATATGCAGATCGGTGCCGCAGACGCCGCAGGCCCCGACTTTGATCAGCGCGGCTTTTTTGGGGATTTTCGGCCAGGGCACGGTGCGGATGACCGGCTGCGCGCCGGGGCCGTCGTAGGTGCAGACGCGGATTTGGTTCATGAGCTTTCTCCCCGGCCCTTCGGCGATGGTTGATTCACTGCGTGGGCGCAGCAAGCGTATTTGAGTTGGGTGGAGATGCCAATGTTGGCGCCGTCCATTCGAGTGGCAGTTGACGAACCCGGCCTGTGGTCTCAGGTTGCAGGGAAATTTTCAACGGGAGCGACGCGTTGCGCAATCGCTGGGGCATTCTTGCGGTTCTGTTCGTGGTCCGCCTCACCATGGGCTTTCAGTTCCAGAGCGTCGCCGCAGTGGCGCCGCTGCTGATCGGTGACTTCGGCGTCGGCCTTGCCGACATCGGTGTGTTGATCGGCCTGTATTTTATCCCTGGCGTGGCGCTCGCATTGCCCGGCGGTGCGATCGGACAGAAGTTCGGCGACAAGACCACGGTCGCTGGCGCGCTGCTGCTGATGCTGGCCGGCACCCTTGCGATGGCGCTTTCGGTATCCTGGAGCGTTCAGATCGCGGGACGGCTGGTCGCCGGCGCCGGCGGCGTGCTGCTCAACGTGCAGATGACCAAGATGCTGACCGACTGGTTCGCGGACCGCGAGATCGCGACCTCGATGGCGATCTTCGTCAACTCCTGGCCGGCGGGTATTGCGATTTCGCTGCTGACGTTACCTGCAATCGGCGCGGCCTATGGCGTGAGCGCCGTGTATCTCGCCGTCGCGGCGATGATCGGATGCGGCACGGTGCTGTTCGCCGCGCTGTATCGGGCGCCGCCAAATCATGCCGTTGCTGCTGTCGCGACCGCGCGCCTCGATCGCAACACCTTCATCGCCGTGATCGCCGCGGCCCTGATCTGGAGCCTCTACAATGTCGGCTTTGCGACGATCTTCAGCTTCGGGCCTTCGATGCTGGTCGAAGGCGGCTGGTCGATCACCGCGGCGGGATCGACCATCAGCATCGTGCTGTGGCTCACCGTGTTCTCGGTGGCAACAGGCGGCTTTCTTGCCGATCGCATCGAACGTCCCGAATCGATTATCGTTGCGGGCTGCATCGTGTTCGCGATGCTGATGATCCTGCTGCCGCGCAGCGGCTCGGTCGTCACCGTCACCGTCGCGCTTGGATTGGTATGCGGGCTCCCGGCCGGTTCGATCATGAGCCTGCCCGCGCGCGTGCTGACGCCCGGGACCCGGGCGATCGGCATCGGCTCGTTCTTTACCGTCTATTATGCCGGCATGATGCTGGGGCCGGTCCTGGCCGGCGGATTCGCCAGATGGGCCGGCAGCGCCGGCGCCGCACTCGACTTCGGCGCAGCCATGATCCTGCTGTGTCCGATCATTCTATGGGGCTTCAACCGGATTCCGGTGGCGGTGTTGCGACCAGCCTGACCATTGCGGTTCATGCCGCTCCCATAAACGCATCGTTAACCTTGCCCGCCGTAGGGTTAACCGGCACCGGTCGGCCGGTGTCGGGTGGCATCGAATGGCGTTTGCACAGCATAAATCAGTTCTTCCGGCCGCCGAAGAGCGCCGGCGTTTTCAGCGTGTCAAGGTTCACCTGCTCGGCCGCTATATGCTGCCGGACCGCCGCGAGTTTCCGTGCCAGATCATCAATATGTCGCCCGGTGGCCTCGCGCTGCTGGCGCCGGGGATCGGCAATGTCGGTGACCGCGTGATCGCCTATCTCGATCATATCGGACGGGTCGAGGGCAAGATCACCCGCATCATCGACAACGGCTTTGCCATGAGCGTCGGCGCCACCGCGCGCAAGCGCGACAAGCTGGCGGCGCAGCTGACCTGGCTCGCCAACCGCGACATACTCAACCTGCCGGAAGACCGC
>NZ_DASYMN010000184.1:0-2365 GCF_036009065.1 Bradyrhizobium sp.
GGCAAATCTGCAGTTATTGCGATGCTCCAACGGGTTTCAACAAGTCGCATCTGAAAGTGGGCTGACTTTCCGTGTCTCGAACTCCAATGATTTGAGTCACTTATTTTGAATCAGACTCTGAGGAGCGGCCTCTTGGCCGCGTCTCGAAGGATGGCCACAATCTCCGCATGGTTCGAGACGCGCGAAGACGCGCTCCTCACCATGAGGGCGTCCTGTTTGCGGCGATACAGGAATTGAAGGACACTACGAGGCCATGCTGACCCCGGACGAACTCGAACGCTATGCCCGCCATATCGTGCTGCGCGAAGTCGGCGGCCCCGGCCAGGCGGCGCTGAAGGCGGCCTCCGTGCTGGTGGTCGGCGCCGGCGGGCTCGGCGCGCCGGTGCTGATGTATCTGGCCGCCGCAGGCGTCGGCACGCTCGGCGTGGTCGACGACGACATCGTGTCGCTGTCCAACCTGCAGCGCCAGATCATTCACTTTACGCCGGATATCGGCCGGCCCAAGGTCGACAGCGCCGCCGAGAAAATCCACGCGCTCAATCCGCATGTGAAATTCGTCTCGCACGCGACACGGCTCAACGCATCGAATGCGATGGCGCTGATCGGTACCTATGATCTGGTGCTCGACGGCTCCGACAATTTCGAAACCCGGTATCTCGTCTCCGACGCCTGCTTTCTCGCGGGCAAGCCGCTGATCACCGCGGCGCTCGGCATGTTCGACGGATCGCTGACCACGATTCGGGCGCATGAAAAAAACGCGGCCGGCGAACTCAACCCGACCTACCGCTGCCTGTTCCCCGAACCCCCCCCGCCGGGCACCGTGCCGGCCTGCGCCGAGGCCGGGGTCATGGGCGCGCTGGCCGGCGTGCTGGGCTCGATGATGGCGTTGGAGGCGATCCGCGAAATCACAGGTTTTGGCGAAGGGCTGGTGGGGCAGCTCTTGATGATCGACGCCCGCGCGATGCGGTTCGAGACGCTGCGCTACGCGCGCGATCCGGCCAATCCGCTCAATGGCGATAGGCAGACGATTACGAATTTGGGCGGGTACCGATGAGGTTCAGCCGATCCACCTCATCAAATTGATTTCAGTATCTGATTGTACGCGGCGTGACTGCCGATCCAAAACCAGACGGCGTCATCGTCGGTTGCCAAGGCGAGGGCGGAAATCACGGCCAACCCTGACCGAATAGGCTTGTCCGATACGCTTGAAATGCAGTGACGGATGACGAGGGTTCAACTTGAGCAGTTGGAAATTTTTGTCTGCAACTGAGCGGATAGATTCTGAAAGCGCCTGATAGGTTTGCCAAAAACGTTTGGTCGTGCGGTGCCTCACAAGGGCGTCGTTCGCCCGGCCCGGTCCTCGGCGAGAGCTTCTTCAAGAAAAGCATCGAGACGCCCCGACAGAACATCATCCTCAATCGCGCGATCGAAGCGGTCGGCGGCAAGACGCGAAAACCAGTCGCGGAACCGCGCGAAATCGTCGCCGTCCAGACGTTCCACCGCGCGCTCAATATCTTCAACTGTCATAGGCGCAACTTAGCACAATGTAGCGATAGGCAAAAGCCCCGGCATTTCCTTACAGCATGCTTGGCAGCACGCGGTCCGGGGGCTTGTGGTTGTCGAGAAAGGTGCGGATGTTGATGATCACCTTCTCGCCCATCTCGACGCGGCCCTCGATGGTGGCCGAGCCCATATGCGGCAGCAGTGTGACCTTGCCGGCCTTGGCGAGCCGCACCAGTTTCGGCGAGATCGCGGGCTCGTTCTCGAACACGTCGAGGCCGGCGCCGCCGATCTCGCCCTGCTCGATCAATTTCGTCATGGTGTCTTCGTCGATCACCTCGCCGCGCGCGGTGTTGACGATATAGGCGTCCTTGCGGATCAGTTTCAGGCGCCGCGCTGAAAGAAGGTGAAAGGTCGCAGGCGTATGCGGACAGTTCACCGAGATGATGTCCATCCGCGCCAGCATCTGGTCGAGGCTTTCCCAGTAGGTGGCGCCGAGCTCGTCGGCGATGCGCGGCGCCACCGGGCGGCGGTTGTGATAATGGATCTGCAGGCCGAAAGCGTGGGCGCGGCGCGCCACCGCCTGGCCGATGCGGCCCATGCCGATGATGCCGAGCCGCTTGCCGCCGATTCGGTGGCCGAGCATCCAGGTGGGCGACCAGCCCGGCCAGTCCTTGCCGTCGGTGACGATTGAGGCGCCCTCGATCAGCCGCCGCGGCACCGCCAGAATCAGCGCCATAGTCATGTCGGCGGTGTCTTCGGTCAGCACTTTCGGCGTGTTGGTCACGGTGATGCCGCGCGCATGCGCCGCCACCACGTCGATATTGTCGACGCCGTTGCCGAAATTGGCGATCAGCTTCAGCTT
>NZ_DASYMN010000185.1:0-7409 GCF_036009065.1 Bradyrhizobium sp.
CTGCAAGAATTACGACGGCGACGTGCAGTCCGACACCGTGGCGCAGGGCTACGGCTCGCTCGGGCTGATGACCTCGGTGCTGATGACGCCGGACGGCAAGACCGTGGAAGCCGAGGCCGCGCACGGCACGGTGACGCGGCACTACCGCGAGCACCAGAAGGGCAAGGAGACCTCGACCAACTCCATCGCCTCGATCTTCGCCTGGACGCAAGGGCTGTCGCATCGCGCAAAACTCGACAGCAACGACGAACTGGCCACATTCGCCAAGACGCTGGAAAAAGTCTGCGTCGACACCGTCGAGGCCGGCTACATGACCAAGGATCTGGCGCTCCTCGTCGGCGCCGACCAGCGCTGGCTGTCGACCACCGGCTTCCTCGACAAGGTCGCGGAGAATCTGACCAAGGCGATGGCGAGTTAAAAACCGTCATTCCGGGGCGCGCCTGTTCGGCGCGAACCCGGCATCCATACTCCCTGTGTCGGCGTGTGAATGCTGAACTCGAGTACCGGGGTTATGGATTCCGGGTCTGCGCCCCGAAGAGGGCGCATCCCGGAATGACGGGATAGTGACGTGTAGCCCGGGCGAGCGGAGCGACCCCGGGACTTTTCGCGACAGGTCCCCGGGGTCGCTTCGCTCGCGCGGGCTACAGGTGCTGAATTGTCGAAACAGGCGTGAAAATGACTGCCGAACAGGATCAACACGCGTCCCTCAGCGACGCCTTGATGGCACGGGCAAATGCAAAAGTAGTGCCCGGCCGTTCCTGCGGCGCCTGCACGCTGTGCTGCAAGGCCGTCGGCGTCGTCGAGATCGCCAAGCCCGGCGGGGTATGGTGCCAGCATTGCTCCGGCGGCAAGCGATGCACGATTTACGAGCAGCGCTACGCCAGCTGCCGCACCTTCTATTGCGAATGGATGATGCAGAAAGCGCTCGGGCCGGAATGGAAGCCGGACCGCGCCAAATTCGTGCTGACCAATACCGATTCCCACCGCCACCTCACCGCCTGTGTCGATCCCGGCTTTCCCTCCGCCTGGCGGCGGCCGCCATATTATGCGCAGCTCCGGCAATGGGCGGCCGAGGGCCTGCAACGGTTTCCCGACCTGCACGTCGTCAATGCGATGATCGGCAGCCGCTGCATCGTGATCCTGCCCGACCGCGACGTCGACATCGGCGAGCTTGATTCGGACGAGATGATCGAACTCCGCGCTGCGGGCGCGGGCTTCGAGGCCCGCAAGGTCAAGCGGCCTGCTGTTACGCGTTAAGGCGTCATTCTGCGGCGCGCCTCTTGGCGCGAGCCCGGGATCCATCCTCCCTGTGTCGGGGTGTGAATGCTGAACTTGAGTACCGGGATTATGGATTCCGGGCCTGCGCCCAAGCGGGCGCATCCCGGAACGACGGGGAACTCAGGGCTTCCTGCCTTATTTTTCCCAGACAACCGCCGTTGATAATTGCTGCGCTGCGTTGACAGTCCTGGCGCCGTCGTGTTTCCCTCCTATCTTGTTACAGTAGTCGCGTCGGGAGAGATCGGCTAAGGCGCCGGCGCCGAAGGAGCAACCGCCCCGGAAACTCTCAGGCAAACGGACCGCGCGACTTGATGACATCTGGAAAGAGACGCGCGCGGGCTTTCGCCCCGACGGGTCCGCCGACGGGATAATGCTCTCAGGCACAGCGACAGATGGGGCTTTTGGCAGGTGTCCGGGAATTGTTCCCGGATTCTTGCAAGGGCCTTGCAATGCTTGCGCGCGACTCCGAGACCTCATCGCTGAAACGCACTCCCCTGCATGCGCTGCATCTTGCGCGCGGGGCTAAGATGGTGCCGTTCGCCGGCTATGACATGCCGGTGCACTATGCGAGCGGCGTGATGAAGGAACATCTGCACACCCGCGCCGCCGCCGGCCTGTTCGACGTCTCGCATATGGGACAGATCGCGCTGCACGCGAAATCCGGCCGGAACGAGGACGCCGCGGCCGCGCTGGAGCGGCTGGTGCCGCAGGATATCCGTGGGCTCGCACCGGGCCGCCAGCGCTACGCGCAGTTCACCAACGACGCCGGCGGCATTCTCGACGACCTGATGGTCGCCAATTTCGGCCGCCACCTGTTCCTGGTGGTCAACGCCGCCTGCAAGGCCGCGGACGAAGCGCATCTGCGCGCGCATCTGTCCGATGTTTGCGTGATCGAGCAGCTAACGGACCGCGCGCTGCTGGCGCTGCAGGGGCCCAAAGCGGAATTGGTGCTGGCGAAATTTTGCGCCGATGTTGCGGCATTGCGTTTCATGGATGCCGGACCGCATCGCGTTGACGGCATCGACTGTTTTGTGTCGCGATCCGGCTACACCGGCGAGGACGGTTTTGAGATCTCGGTGCCCGCCGACAAAGCCGAGGCGCTGGCAACCGCGCTGCTCGATGACAGCGACGTGCTGCCGATCGGCCTTGGCGCGCGCGACAGCCTGCGGCTCGAGGCCGGGCTTTGCCTTTACGGCCACGACATCGACGCCACGACCACGCCGGTCGAGGCCGGACTTGCATGGTCGATCCAACGCAGCCGTCGGGAGGCCGGAAAACGGCCGGGCGGATTCCGCGGCGCGGACGTGATCCTCAACCAGTTCGCACGCGGCGTTGCGCGCTGCCGCGTCGGCCTGAAACCGGAGGGCCGCGCGCCGGTGCGCGAGGGCGCAAGACTGTTCGCCGATGACACATCGCCGGACGCGATCGGCGTGGTGACATCCGGAAGCTTCGGGCCGAGCATCAATGCGCCGGTCGCGATGGGCTACGTGCCGGCGGCGCATCCCGCCGACGGCACGCGGCTGTTCGCAGAGGTTCGCGGTCAGCGCCTCGCGGTGCGTGTCAAAGACCTGCCGTTCGTCCCCCACAATTACAAGCGCTGAGGAATGTCATGACCATCCTGTTCACATCGGACCACGAATGGCTGCGCATCGAGGGCGACGTCGCCACCATCGGCATCACCGATTATGCGCAGTCGCAACTCGGCGATGTGGTGTTCGTGGAGCTGCCCAAGGTCGGCCGGCAGTTGAAGAAGGCGGAGGCCGCGGCGGTGGTCGAATCGGTGAAGGCTGCCTCCGACGTCTACGCGCCGATTTCCGGCGAGGTGCTCGAGGTCAATGGCGCCGTCGCCGCCGAGCCTGCGCTGGTCAATTCCGATGCCGGCGGAAGCGCGTGGTTCTTCAAGCTCAGAATCGCCGACAAAAGCCAACTCGACGGCCTGATGGATGAGGCCGCCTACAAGACCCACACGGCGTGATGAGCAAGAGCGCCACACACACAACCGTCATCCTGAGGAGCCGCGCCCTTGCGCGGCGTCTCGAAGGATCGCCACACGCGCTCGTGGCGATCCTTCGAGACGCGGCGAGGACGCCGCTCCTCAGGATGACGACCTTTATTTGCCAATCGATCCGGAGCTTTTCGGCATGACGACTTCCAAACTCCCTGAGCCTGCGACCAATTTCGCGCGCCGGCATATCGGGCCCTCGCCGCGCGATGTCGAGGCGATGCTGGAAGCCGTCGGCGCGAAAAGTCTCGCCGCGCTGGTGAGCGAGACGCTGCCGTCGTCGATAAGGCAGCAAAAGCCACTCGATCTCGGCGAACCGCTAAGCGAGACCGAGGCGCTGGCGCATATGGCAAAACTTGCCGCGCAGAACCAGCTGTTCACCTCGCTGATCGGCCAGGGCTATTCCGGCACGATTCTGCCGCCCGTAATCCAGCGCAACATCCTGGAAAATCCAGCCTGGTATACCGCCTACACGCCGTATCAGCCCGAGATCAGCCAAGGCCGGCTGGAGGCGCTGTTCAATTTCCAGACCATGATCTGCGACCTCACCGGGCTCGACGTCGCCAACGCCTCGCTGCTCGACGAGGCCACCGCCGCGGCCGAAGCGATGGCGCTGGCGGAACGCGTGGCGCATATGAAGACGAAAACTTTTTTCGTCGACCGCGAGGTGCACCCGCAAACATTGGCGGTGCTGCGCACCCGCGCCGAGCCGCTCGGCTGGACCCTGATAACAGGCGATCCCCTCACCGACCTCGACGGCGCCGAGGTGGTCGGCGCGCTGCTGCAATATCCCGGCTCCTCCGGCGCGGTGCGCGACCTGCGGCCTGCAATTGCAGCGCTTCGCGCCAAGGGCGGCCTCGCCATCGTCGCCGCCGACCTGCTGGCGCTGACGCTGCTGGCCTCGCCGGGCGAACTCGGCGCCGATATCGCAATCGGTTCGGCGCAGCGTTTTGGCGTGCCGATGGGTTTTGGCGGCCCGCACGCCGCCTATATGGCGGTGCGCGACGCGCTGAAACGCTCGCTGCCCGGCCGCCTCGTCGGGCTGTCGATCGATTCGCGTAAGCAACCCGCGTACCGCCTCGCACTACAGACCCGCGAGCAGCATATCCGCCGCGAGAAGGCGACCTCCAACATCTGCACCGCGCAGGTATTATTGGCGGTGATGGCGTCGATGTATGCGGTCTATCACGGGCCGGAGGGTCTTGCGCATATCGCGCGGACCGTACATCGCCGCGCGCTGGTGCTGGCGGCGGGATTGAAGAGACTTGGATTCGCGCCGCAGAGCGACGCCTTCTTCGACACGGTGACGGTGGAGGCTGGCGCCGGGAAAGACGACGTCATCGCGCGGGCTTCGGGCGAAAAAATCAATCTGCGGATTGGCGAGACCACGTTCGGCATCGCGCTGGACGAAACCACGACGCCTGCGATTGTGGAAGCGGTATGGCGCGCGTTCGGCGGCAGGCTTGGCTACGCCGACATCGAGGCCGGCGTTCGCGAGGCGCTGCCGGCCGAACTGAAACGCAGCAGCGCGTTCCTCACCCATCCGGTATTCCATGCCCACCGCTCGGAGACCGAGCTGCTGCGCTACATGCGAAAACTCAGCGATCGCGACCTGGCGCTCGACCGCGCCATGATTCCGCTGGGCTCCTGCACCATGAAGCTCAACGCCACCGCCGAGATGATTCCGCTGACCTGGCCTGAATTCGGCAGCCTGCATCCGTTCGCGCCGCGCGAGCAGGGGTCAGGATATCACGCGCTGTTCGCGCGCTTGCAAAAATGGCTGTGCGACATCACCGGTTATGATGCGGTGTCGCTGCAGCCCAATTCCGGCGCGCAGGGAGAATATGCCGGCCTGCTGGCGATCCGCGGCTATCACGCCTCACGCGGCGAGCCGCACCGCAATGTGTGCCTGATCCCCTCCTCCGCGCACGGCACCAACCCCGCCTCCGCCTCCATGGCCGGCATGGAGGTGGTGGTGGTGGCGTGCGATGCGCGCGGCGATGTCGATGTGGAAGATCTGCGCGCCAAGGCGGCGCGGCACGGCAACAATCTTGCGGCGATCATGATCACCTATCCCTCGACCCACGGCGTGTTCGAGGAGCACATCAGCGACATCTGCGAGGTCGTGCATGGCCATGGCGGGCAGGTCTATCTGGACGGCGCCAATTTGAACGCGCAGGTGGGGCTGGCGCGCCCCGGCGATTACGGCGCCGATGTCAGCCATCTCAATCTGCACAAGACGTTCTGCATTCCCCATGGCGGCGGCGGCCCGGGCATGGGGCCGATCGGCGTCAAAGCGCATCTGGCGCCGTTCCTGCCGGGGCACCTCGACAGCACGCAGCGAGCAAAAGTCGGCCCGGTGTCGGCGGCGCCCTACGGCTCGGCGTCGATCCTGACCATCTCCTACCTCTATATTCTGCTGATGGGCGGCAAAGGCCTCACGCGGGCCACCGAAATCGCGATCCTGAACGCGAACTATATTGCGGCCCGGCTCGACCCGCATTTCCCGGTGCTATACCGCAACGCCCGCGGCCGCGTCGCCCATGAATGCATCGTCGATCCCCGGCCGCTGAAGGCGGCCTGCGGCGTCACCGTCGATGACATCGCAAAACGGCTGATCGATTATGGTTTCCACGCGCCTACCATGAGCTTCCCGGTGCCGGGCACGCTGATGATCGAGCCGACCGAATCCGAATCGAAGGCGGAGCTGGACCGTTTCTGCGATGCCATGATCGCGATCCGGCGCGAGATATCGGAGATCGAGAGCGGGCGCTCGAGCGTCGAAGCCTCGCCGCTGCGCGCCGCGCCGCATACCGTGCACGACATCGCCGACGACAACTGGGCGCGGGCCTATACGCGCGCCGAAGGCTGCTTTCCCGCCGGCACATCGCGGACCGACAAATACTGGCCGCCGGTCGGCCGGGTCGACAACGTCCATGGCGACCGCAATTTGGTGTGCTCATGCCCGCCGGTTGCCGATTACGCCGAGGCGGCGGAGTAATCACCGCCGCCGTCATCCTGAGGCGCTCGCCGCTCTTGCGGCGAGCCTCGATGGATGCGGAAACAAGTGCATGCGGCCATCCTTCGAGACGCCGCGCAAGAGCGCGGCTCCTCTGGATGACGGCGGTGGGTAGCTTTCGTCATGCGCGGGTCAAGCCCGCGTATGACGCCGGTTGCTGCGTGCCCCGGACGCAGCGCAGCGCGCCGCACTTCGCGGCGTGGTGCGCTGCAGAGCCGGGGCCGTAACAAGGCACGGGGGTTCGTAACGGTCTCGGCTCTGCGGAGCAGCGCTACGCGCCGCACCGCGTCCGGGACACGGCTACCGTTAATCCTCCGCCGGCTCCTCGCCGTCGGCGTCGCGCTCCGGCGAGCCCGCGAGAATCTGCTCGGCGATCAGCCCGGAGTTCTGCCGGATCGCGGCCTCGATCTTCGCGGTCATGTCGGGATTGGCCTTCAGGAACGCTTTTGAGTTCTCGCGGCCCTGCCCCAGGCGCTGGCTGTCATAGGAGAACCAGGCGCCGGATTTCTCGACGATGCCGGCCTTGACGCCGAGATCGAGAATCTCGCCCATCTTGGAGACGCCCTCGCCATACATGATGTCGAATTCAACCTGCTTGAACGGCGGCGCCAGCTTGTTCTTCACCACTTTTACGCGGGTCTGGTTGCCGACTACCTCGTCGCGCTCCTTGATGGCGCCGATGCGCCTGATATCGAGCCGTACCGAGGCATAGAATTTCAGCGCGTTGCCGCCGGTGGTGGTTTCCGGCGAGCCGTACATCACCCCGATCTTCATCCGGATCTGGTTGATGAAGATCACCATGGTGTTGGACTTGTTGATCGAGGCGGTCAGTTTTCGCAGCGCCTGGCTCATCAACCGCGCCTGCAGCCCGGGCAGCGCGTCGCCCATCTCGCCTTCCAGTTCGGCGCGCGGCACCAATGCGGCCACCGAATCGATCACCAGCACGTCGACCGCGCCGGAGCGCACCAGGGTGTCGCAGATTTCCAGCGCCTGCTCGCCGGTGTCGGGCTGCGAGATCAGCAGTTCATCGATGTTGACCCCGAGCTTGCGCGCATAGACCGGGTCGAGCGCGTGCTCGGCGTCGATGAAGGCGCAGATGCCGCCCTTTTT
>NZ_DASYMN010000186.1:0-5389 GCF_036009065.1 Bradyrhizobium sp.
GCGCACCAGGGCTCGAACCTGGGACCCGATGATTAAGAGTCATCTGCTCTACCAACTGAGCTATGCGCCCGGAACCAGTCCGGAAATCCTTGGGTCGGGACGGCGTCGTTTAGCAAAGCGAACCGGCGATGTCCAGCAAAGCTCCGGCGCTTTTCCCCGGTGCAACCTCTGGCCGGAAACATGAAAAAGCCGCCGGAATCCGGCGGCTTTTTGCTCGTGTTCAGGACAGACCGCGCCTATGTGCTTAAAGCCGCTCGCCTCGCCCGTCCCGGTCGCGTCCGGGCCCGCGATCCCGATCGTAACCGCGATCCCGATCGCCGCGATCACCGCCATCGTCGCGCTCAAAGCCGCGATGACGCCAGCCTTCACGGCCGAAACGGCGTTCCATGTGCGTGAGGATGGCAAGCCGGCGCTTCTGGCCGTCGTCGAGCGTCTTGTAGAGCGGATCGGCGGCGTCGGCGATCTTCTTCATGGCCGCCGCTGTGGTCGCCATGGTGTCGGCGCGGTCGCGCAGGCGCGTGACCGGATCGTTGGGCTGCTGCCGGTCGCGACTGTCGTCGCGCATCGCATTCATCCGGGCATTGGCGCGGTCGATCCGCAGCTTGGCGAATTCCTTCACCGCCGTTTCGACCGGCGGCCAGAGCTTCTCCTGGTCCGGGGTGAGTTTCAGGCCAGCATGGACCGCGGCAATGCGCGCATCGGCAAACGCCGCGCGGTCCTCGGCGCTCATGCGCATGTGACCGTGAAACCAGGGTCGGTGCTGGGCATAGACGGCGGTGGAGCCGGCGAGGACGAGCGCTGCAGTGCCGGCCAGAAGGATTTTCTTCATGCGAACCTCCATTGAAAGGTTGCCTGAGGATGGACGCCTGGCGCGGCGCAATCAAATTACATCTTGGACAGAGAGCGTCTGTTACCAAGATTTAATAGGACGCCGTTCAGCGACCGTTCAGAGCATGCCGAGTGTGCGCGGCAGCCACAGCGATATTTCCGGCACGTAGGTGACGATGCCGAGGAAGATCAGCATGGTCAGGAGCCAAGGCCACACCGCGATGGTGAGTTCGGTGATGCCCATCTTGGCGATCCCGGACGCCACGTACAGATTGAGGCCGACCGGCGGATGGCACATGCCGACCTCCATATTCACCACCATCAGGATGCCGAGATGCACCGGATGGATGCCGAGCTTCACCGCCACGGGAAACAGGATAGGCGCCATGATCAGGACGATCGACGACGCCTCCATCACGTTGCCCGCCAGCAGCAGCAGCAGGTTGACGATCAGCAGGAATATCACCCAATCGACGCCGACCGATGTGATCCATGCCGCGATCTGCTGCGGAATATTCTCGTTGGCCATCAGGAACGAAAACAGCACCGCGTTGGTGATGATGTAGAGAATCATCGCACTCATATTGGCGGAGCCGAGCAGAACCCTGGGCACGTCCTTCAGCGACATGTCGCGATAGACGAATACGGCGATGACGAACGCGTAGACCGCGCTTACCGCCGCGGCTTCCGTGGGCGTGAACAGGCCCGCATAGATGCCGCCGAGCACGATCAGGACCAGCAGCAATCCCCACGCGCATTTCCGGAACGCGGCAAGCCTCTCGGTCCAGCTCGCGCGCGGAAGTCTTGGATAGTCGTTTTTCCACGCGCGATAAAAGGTTGTCAGTCCGAGCAGCGTCGCCAGCATCAGGCCGGGGATGACGCCGGCCATGAACATCTGTCCGACCGAGGCCGAGGAGACGCGATGGCCGGCAGGATCGAGCGCGACGCTGCCGCCGGTCGCGACGCAATAGATAACCATCACGATCGATGGCGGAATCAGGATACCCAGCGCGCCCGAGGTCGTGATCACGCCGGCGCCGAAGCGCTTGGGAAAGCCCTGCTTCACCATCGCCGGCAGCATGATCGAACCGATCGCGATCACGGTGGCCGGCGACGAGCCCGATACCGCGGCGAATAGCGCACACGCCATGACGCCGGCAAGCCCAAGTCCGCCATGCCAGTGTCCCACCATCGAGGTCGCAAAATTGATCATGCGTCGTGCGACGCCGCCATGGGTGAGGAAATTGCCGGCGAGAATGAAGAACGGAATCGCCATGATTTCGAAATTGTCGATGCCGGTAAACAGCTTGAGCGCCACCGATTCAGTCGGCACGTTGGTCATGGTGTAGATGAACGTCAGCACCGTCATGCCGAGCGCGATCGAGATCGGCATGCCGGTGAGCATCAGCGCGATCAGGAGGCCGAAGATGAACAGGCTGGTCATCGCGTGACCTCCGCCGCGCCGATGCCCGGTTCTTCCACCTCGACACCCTCGACGTGGGCGTGGTCATGGTGCGGCAACTCGCCGGTCCGCCAATAGGTGAACGCGACCTGCAGGAAGCGGAAGCACATCAGATAGGAGCCGAGCGGAATGCAGAGATAGACGAACCAACTCGGAATCTCGAGATCGGGGGAGACCTGGTCGGTCTGCATCAGTCCAATCACGAATTTCGCGCCCATCGTCCCGATCACGGCGGTGAAAAACGCGCCGCAGAACAGACCGAACAGAACGACCATATTTCGCCACGGCGATTTGAGCTGGTTGACCACGACATCGACGCCGACATGGATGCCGGTCCGCACGCCATACGCCGCGCCGAATTTAGCCACCCAGACGAACATGTAGATGCACAGTTCCTGCGCCCAGGACAGATTGATCGGGAACAGGATCGGGTACAGCAATGGGATGCCGATGAGATAACGGTGCATCACCGCAAGGAAAATAATAAAGGTCGCGAGCGCCATCAGCGACGCGATCAATATCTCCTCAAGCCGGTCGAGGATACGAAGAAACATCAGTCCCCCATGCAGCGTCGATCATGTCAGTCTCGCCTACCCCACGTCATGGCCGGACTTGTCCCGGCCATCGACGTCTTCTCCCATTGATCTACCAAAAGACGTGGATGCCCGGGACATCGGCGCGAAGACGCGCTTCGCGCTTTTGCCCGGCATGACCCATCTTTGAATAACTTCCCGGCCGCTTAGTTGGTCGCACCCCTGGTTTCTTTCAGGAATTCATCGATCAGCGGCTGGCCGACGCGGGAAGCGACGTCCTTGTAGACCGGCTCTATCGCCTTGCGCATCGCGGAGTCCTGCTCCGGCGTCAGCTTGATGATTTCGCTCTTGCCGGTCTTGATGATTTCCGCCTTGGCGTCCTCGTTCTCCTTCGCCGACTGGCCGTTGCCGTAAGCGGTGGCCTCCTTCATGGCTTTTTCGCACTGCTCGCGAACGTCGGCCGGCATGCCATCCCAGAACTTCTTGTTCACGACCACGACGTAGCCGATATAGCCGTGATGGGTCTCCGTGATGTACTTCTGCACTTCATGCATTTTCTGGGTGTAGATGTTCGACCAGGTGTTCTCCTGGCCGTCGACCACGCCGGTCTGCAGCGCCTGATAGACTTCGCCAAATCCCATCACCTGCGGAATCGCGCCGAGCGAACGGAATTGGGCTTCCAGCACCTTGGACGACTGGATGCGGAATTTCAGGCCCTTGTAGTCCGCCGGCGTCACCAGCTTCTTGCTGGCGCTCATCTCCTTGAAACCGTTGTCCCAGTAAGCGAGACCGGTCATGCCCTTGGGCTCAAGCAGCTTGAGCAGCTTGGCGCCGAGCGGGCCGTCGGTGACTTTGCGCAGCGTCGGGAGATCGGGAAGGATATAGGGAAGATCGAATACCTCGAATTCCCTGACGCCGATCGGGCCGAATTTCGAGTTCGACGGCGCCAGCATCTGCACCGCGCCGAGCTGCAGCGCTTCCAGCTCTTCCTTGTCCTTGTAGAGCTGCGAGTTCGGATAGACTTCGACCTTCACCTTGCCGCCGGTGTATTTTTCGGCAAGCTCCTTGAATTTCTCGGAAGCAAGGCCCTTCGGCGTATTCGGCGCAACGACATGGCTGAACTTGATGATGATCGGCGATTGCGCCGATGCCGGTCCGATCAGAGCGAGGGCCGTGACCGACGCCGCTGCCAAAATCAGTTTGCGCATGTTTCCTCCTGATTGATTATTGGAGCGTGCACCGCGACGCTCCTGTGGATGGTGGCTAGCGGCACCAATACAGACAAGCGGGTCGAAACGCTATTGCCCGTTAGCAGGGACCCAGCCCAACCATTGCTGCAACGCAAAACGCGGTGCCCCTGAGCGCCGCGTTTTCGATAAATTCGGAAGCGTCTTTTTGAAGCAATCAGCTCGCCGCAGCCTCCGGCATGTCGCGCTGGCGCTTCATGACGATCTTGTTGAGCGCCCCGAGATAGGCTTTTGCGGAGGCCACCAGCGTATCCGGGTCGGCGGCCTTGGCCGTCATCGAGCGGCCTTCATGGGCCAGCCGCACCGACACCTCGGCTTGCGCGTCGGTGCCCTCGGTCACGGCATGGACCTGATAGAGTTCCAGTTTTGCTTCGTGCGGCACCAGCGCCTTGATGCAGTTGAACACCGCATCGACCGGGCCGTTGCCTTCGGCTTCCTCGATTTTGATCTGGCCGCCGATATTGAGCTTCATGGTGGCGCGCTGTGGACCATGGGTGCCCGCGATCACCGTGAGCGAGGCCAGCTTGATATGGTCATGCGCGTTGGCGATCTCCTGATCGACCAGCGCCTCGATGTCCTCGTCGTAGATGTCCTTCTTGCGGTCGGCCAGCGCCTTCATCCGCACGAACGCATCTTCCAGCTGATTGGCGCCGAGCTTGTAGCCCATCTCCTCCAGCTTGTGCACGAAGGCATGACGCCCGGAATGCTTGCCGAGCACCAGCGACGACTGCTTCAGGCCGACCGTTTCCGGCCGCATGATCTCGTAGGTCGAGGCATCCTTGAGGACGCCGTCCTGATGAATGCCGCTTTCATGGGCGAACGCGTTACGGCCGACAATCGCCTTGTTGTACTGCACCGGAAACGAGGTCGCCGCCGACACCAGCTTCGATGCGCGCGTCAGCATGGTGGTGTCGATCTTGTTCCACCACGGAAACTTGTCGTTGCGGACGTTGATCGCCATCACGACTTCCTCGAGCGCGGCATTGCCTGCCCGCTCGCCGATGCCGTTGACGGTGCATTCGATCTGCCGCGCGCCGCCGGCAACGCCGGCCAGCGAATTCGCTACCGCCATGCCGAGATCGTTGTGGCAATGGACGGAAAATACCGCCTTGTCGGAATTCGGCACCCGCTCGATCAAGGTACGCATGAAATGGGTGTATTCCTCGGGCACCGTGTAGCCGACCGTGTCCGGAATGTTGACGGTGGTAGCGCCGGCCTTGATCACGGCCTCGACGATGCGGCAGAGATAATCCATCTCGCTGCGGGTGCCGTCTTCCGCCGACCATTCGACGTCGTCGATGTGATTGCGCGCGCGGGTG
>NZ_DASYMN010000187.1:0-11627 GCF_036009065.1 Bradyrhizobium sp.
CCACGCGCTCGACCAGGCGATGCTGTATTGCGCCGCCGACAAGCTGTTCCTGTCAGCGGATCAGGTCTTGAGCAAGATCTCGCCCAATGTCAGCGTCTGGGCGGTTGAACCCGACCAGAATTCGCTCGGCGAATATCTGGCGTCGCTGGCAAGCCTTACCACCACGCTGCCATATGATTTGCTGGTGCTGCCCGGCCACGGCGTGCCGTTTTACGGATTGAAGACCCGCATCAAGCAATTGGCGGACCATCACGAAGAGCGCTGCGGGTTGATCGCCAATGCGTGCCGGGAATCGCCTAAAACGTCAAAGGAACTGGTGCCGGTCGTTTTCCACAAGCACGTATTGGACGTGCACCAGATGGGCTTTGCTGCCGGCGAGTTGATCGCACATGTCAATTACATGCTGGTCGAGGGCCGTCTGACGGCTCACGAGGCCGACGGGGTGCTGCGCTTCAAGGCGACGTGAGAGCTGCGATCGTCCGCGTCAGCTCTTGAACTGAATGCGCCTGGTTTGTCGGATTCTGACGCTTTTTGCGCCCGTAGGCATTTGAATCGCCGCATTGACGAATTGCGGCTCGACAGCAAACCTGGAAACGCTTTAAAAAGGCTCGACACTCGTCTTTCAATTCCGGTTCCGTTTCGGGTTTTCGCGATGGATTACAGCAAGTTCTTCAGTACCGCCCTCGGCCGTCTGCATGACGAGCGGCGCTACCGCGTCTTCGCCGATCTGGAGCGGATCGCGGGCCGGTTTCCCCATGCGGTCTGGCATTCGCCAAAAGGACCGCGCAACGTCGTGATCTGGTGCTCCAACGATTACCTCGGCATGGGACAGCACCCGAAGGTGGTCGGCGCCATGGTCGAAACCGCGACCCGGGTCGGCACCGGCGCCGGCGGCACCCGCAACATCGCGGGCACGCATCACCCGCTGGTGCAGCTTGAGCAGGAACTGGCCGATCTGCACGGCAAGCAAGCCTCGCTGCTGTTCACCTCGGGCTATGTCTCGAACCAGACCGGCATCGCCACCATCGGCAAGCTCATTCCGAACTGCCTGATCCTGTCCGACGCGCTCAACCACAATTCGATGATCGAGGGCATCCGGCAATCGGGATGCGAGCGGCAGGTATTTCGTCACAGCGACATGGCGCACCTGGAAGAACTGCTGCGCGCTGCCGGCGACCGGCCAAAACTGATTGCCTGCGAAAGCCTGTACTCGATGGACGGCGACATCGCGCCGCTCGCGAAGATCTGCGATCTCGCCGAGCGTTATGGCGCGATGACCTATGTCGATGAAGTGCACGCCGTCGGCATGTACGGTCCGCGCGGCGGCGGCATCGCCGAGCGCGACGGCGTCATGCACCGCATCGATATTCTGGAGGGCACGCTGGCAAAAGCATTCGGCTGCCTCGGTGGCTATATCGCGGCAAGCGCCGACATCATCGATGCCGTGCGCTCCTATGCGCCCGGTTTCATTTTCACCACGGCGCTGCCGCCCGCGATCTGCTCGGCCGCGACCGCGGCGATCCGGCACCTGAAGACCTCGAACTGGGAACGCGAACGCCATCAGGACCGCGCCGCGCGCGTCAAGGCCATCCTCACCGCGGCCGGCCTGCCGGTGATGTCGAGCGACACTCACATCGTGCCTGTGTTCGTTGGCGACCCTGAACTTTGCAAGCAGGCCAGCGACATGCTGCTGGAACAGCACAGCATCTATATCCAGCCGATCAATTATCCGACCGTCGCCAAGGGCACCGAACGCTTAAGGATCACGCCCTCTCCCTATCATGAGGACGGGCTGATCGATCAGTTGGCCGAAGCCCTGCTGCAGGTCTGGGAACGGCTGGATCTGCCGTTGCGCGCGAAATCGCTGGCAGCCGAATAGGTCTGTTGACACTTCCAAATGCTGCGCCGGATCCGGCATCTCGCGGTGCTTTTGCCGGTGCAATCCGGCTATACTGAGCCTGCGGATGGTTTTGGTCCGCGGCGGCCATGCCAGCAATCGCAAGGGAGCAGGCGCAATGCTGCACGACTGGGGCGTGGTTGCAGCCGCATTCGGCTACATCGGGTTCCTGTTCTTCGTCGCCAGCTACGGCGACCGCTTGTCGCTGCTGCAGCGCGGCCGCGCCAGCGCGCTGATCTATCCGCTGTCGCTGGCAATCTATTGCACCTCATGGACGTTCTTCGGCTCGGTCGGATTTGCGACCCGCACCAGCACCGATTTTCTTGCGATCTATCTCGGCCCGATCCTGATGATCGGGATCTGCACGCCGCTGCTGCGCCGCGTGATCCAGCTGGCGAAATCGCAGAACATCATCTCGATCGCCGATTTTATTGGCGCGCGTTACGGCAAGAGCCAGGCCGTCGCGGCGACGGTTGCGTTCATCGCTATCGTCGGATGCGTTCCCTACATCGCGCTCCAGCTCAAGGCGGTGGCGTCTTCGCTCGAAACAATCCTGAGCGAGGACAAGGCTTTCTCCAGCATTCCCATCATCGGCGACATCGCGCTGGTCGTGACCCTGGCGATGGCGGTATTCGCCGTGCTGTTCGGAACACGCCAGACCGACGCGACCGAACACCAGCACGGCCTGATGCTGGCGATCGCCACTGAATCCATCGTCAAACTGGTGGCCTTTATCGCCGCGGGCGCGTTCGTCACCTTCTGGATGTTCAGTCCGGTCGAACTCATCGACCGCGCGATGAAGACGCCGGAAGCGGTCCGCGCCATCAGCTATACGCCGTCGATCGGCAATTTCCTGACCATGACGGTGTTGTCGTTTTGCGCGATCATGCTGCTGCCGCGCCAGTTTCACGTCAGCGTGGTGGAAAACTCCAGCGACGCCGAAGTCGGCCGCGCCCGCTGGCTGTTTCCGCTTTATCTGGTCGCCATCAACCTGTTCGTGATCCCGATTGCGATCGCCGGACTCGTGACCTTTCCGTTTGGCGCCATCGATAGCGACATGTACGTGCTGGCGCTGCCGATCGAGGCAAACTCTTCCCTGCTCAGCGTCGGTGTCTTCATTGGTGGCCTGTCGGCGGCGACCGCCATGGTGATCGTGGAATGCGTCGCGCTGTCGATCATGGTTTCCAACGATATCGTCGTGCCGCTGGTCCTGCAGCGCAGTCGGGAATCACGCGCCGGGGCCAAGGATTTCGGCAACTTCGTGCTCAAAGTCCGGCGCTTCGCGATTTTTGCCATCATGGTGATGGCGTATTTCTACTATCGCGCGCTGGGCAATACCCAACTCGCCGCGATCGGCCTGTTGTCGTTCGCCGCCATCGCGCAGTTCGCCCCGGCGTTTTTCGGCGGGCTGATCTGGCGCCGGGCGACCGCACGCGGCGCCATCGGCGGCATGCTGATCGGCTTCGCGGTGTGGTTCTATACGCTGTTTCTTCCAAGCTTCATGGACGGAAACGCCGCCGGCCTGCTGCTGCTTCAGCAGGGCCCGTTCGGCATCGCCGCGCTGCGTCAGCAAGCCTTGTTCGGCGCTGATCTGCCGCCCCTGATGCATGGCGTGTTGTGGAGTCTGTCGCTCAACATCCTGACCTACATCATGCTGTCGCTGCTGCGTCAGCCGTCGTCGATCGAACGGCTGCAGGCCGAGGTTTTCGTTCCGAACGAGCTTACCCCGATGACGCCGACCTTCCGGCGCTGGCGATCCACCGTAACGGTGCAGGACATTCTCTCCACCGTCGCGCAGTATCTCGGTCCCGAGCGCGCGCGCGAATCCTTCGAAGCCTTCGCCGCCAGCCACCGCGTCAGCCTGGAGCCTTCGGCGCCTGCGGACTTCGAATTGCTGCAGCACGCCGAGCACCTGATTGCCTCCTCGATCGGGGCGGCGTCGTCGCGCCTCGTGATGTCTCTGTTGTTGCGCAAGCGCACCGTCTCCGCCAAGGCCGCGCTGAAACTGCTCGACGACTCCCACGCCGCGCTGCATTTCAATCGCGAGATGCTGCAAACCGCGCTCAATCACGTGCGGCAGGGCATCGCGGTCTTCAATCCGGATTTGCAGCTGATCTGCTCCAACCGGCAGTTCGGCGACATCCTCGGCCTGCCGCCGCACCTGATGCAGATCGGGATTCCGCTGCGTGAAATCCTTGAATTCCTCGGCGCGATCAGCCCGTCCGGCTTCGGCGACAACGATGCCTTGATGGATATGCGCCTGACCGCCTACACTACCGAGGGCGAGCCCTATCTCGAGCGCCTTCCGGACCGCCACATGGTGATCGAGGTGCGGGCCAACCGCATGCCGGGCGGCGGGCTGGTGATCACCTTTTCCGATGTCACGCCGAGCTTCGAGGCGGCCGAAGCGCTGGAGCGCGCCAATGCGACTCTGGAAAAACGGGTGCGGGACCGCACCGAGGAGTTGACGCGCCTCAATTCCGAACTTGCGCTGGCCAAAAGTGCGGCGGAAGACGCCAGCATCTCGAAGACACGCTTTCTGGCCGCGGCCAGCCACGACATCCTGCAACCGCTCAACGCCGCGCGGCTTTATGTGACAAGCCTGGTGGAACGCCAAACCGGCGGCGAGGATTCGCGGCTGGTGGAAAACATCGATGACTCGCTCGAAGCCATCGAGGAAATCCTTGGCGCGCTGCTGGATATCTCGCGGCTCGATGCCGGCGCCATGAAGCCCTCGATCACCAGTTTCCGGATCGGCGACCTGATGCGTTCGCTTGAGATCGAGTTCGCGCCGATCGCACGGGCCAAAGGGCTCACGCTGACATTCGTGCCATCGTCGTTGCCGGTGGAATCCGACCGCCTGATGCTGCGGCGGCTGCTGCAGAACCTGATTTCCAACGCCATCAAATATACCCCGCACGGCCGCGTGCTGATCGGCTGCCGCCGCCACGGCACCGCGCTGCAAATCTGCGTCTACGATACCGGCGTCGGCGTTCCCATTCTCAAGCGCGGCGAGATCTTCAAGGAGTTTCACCGGCTCGAACAGGGCGCCCGGATCGCGCGCGGGCTCGGACTGGGTTTGTCGATCGTGGAGCGGCTCGCCCGCGTGCTCAACCACGGGATCGCGCTCGACGCCAACGTCGGCGGCGGATCGTTTTTCTCGGTCACGGTGCCGGTCGCGAAAACCATCACCTTCACATCGGCGGTGACCAGCGCGACGCCGTTGTCGAAGGCGCCCATGAGCGGCACCCTGATCGTCTGCATCGAAAACGATCCGGCGATTCTGGACGGCATGAAGACGCTGTTGACGGCATGGGATGCCAAGGTCATCGCGGTATCCGATCCGGAAGCCGCGATTGCCGCGATCGAAGCGGCGGGCGAGCGGGTGACCGGCTTGCTGGTCGATTATCACCTCGACCGCGGCAATGGCGTTGCCGCCATCCGGGATATTCGCCATCGCTTTGGCGAGAGCATTCCGGCGATCCTGATCACCGCCGACCGCAGCCCGAATGTTCGCCTGGCGGCGCGGCAGGAGAAAATTGCGGTGCTCAACAAGCCGGTGAAACCGGCGTCATTGCGAGCCCTGCTCGGTCAGTGGCGCGCCCAGCAGGTGGTGGCGGCGGAATAGGCTTACTGCGGCGACGGCTCGCCCTGCCGCCACTGTCCGCCGGAGATTTTGGCCGCGGCAATCACCGCCTGGGTGCGGCTCTCGACGCCGAGCTTCTGCAGGATCGCCGAGACGTGGGCCTTGATGGTCGCTTCCGACACGCCGAGTTCGTAGGCGATCTGCTTGTTGAGCAGACCTTCCGACAGCATCATCAGCACGCGCACCTGCTGCGGCGTCAGCGTCACCAGCCGGTCGCGCAGCCGCGTCATGTCCGGATCGGCGGCCGATGCGAGATCGACATCGGGCGGAACCCAGACGTCGCCGTCCATCACTTTCAGGATCGCGTCGCGCAACGTCTCGACCCCGAATCGTTTGGGGATGAATCCCGAGGCGCCGAAATCCAGCGACCGCCGGATTGTTCCGACATCGTCGCTGGCGGACACGATCACTACGGGAATCGCCGGGTACTGCGCGCGCAGATAAATCAGGCCGGAGAAACCGCTGATTCCGGGCATGGTCAGATCGAGCAGGATCAGGTCGACGTCGGAATCCTGTTCCAGCAGCGCCGTGAGCTCTTCAAACGACCCGGCGGCGTCGATTTTCGCGGCCGTCACGACGCTCGCGACGGCCTGCCGCAGCGCATCGCGAAACAGCGGATGGTCATCGGCAATGACGAGGTGCGTACTGGTAGCCATTTACTCTTTTGCGATGTGGTTGCGGCAAACCCGCGACCAAATTTTGATCGCCTGCAAGCTCGGTTGTCCCAAAACGATTGTCGTCTCCCGGGCGGGGCGTGGCAAGGGTCCAATGCTGTCGCGCGGCAAAGCAGTTAATGGCCCGCATTGTGCGTTGCAGCATCGGCCGCGGTCCAACCGATTGAGCCCTCGTGCCCAACAGCGCAAAGGGCCAAAAGTCTTATTGGGAGTGCTTTCACGGCGATGTTACCTTGCAACTGAAGCTCCATGCATCCGTCCGGCGAAGATCGGCGCATGGGGATGAGCTTTGCATCATCAATTTCGGGGAGCGATCCAACATGTCGACGATAGCTGCAACACCGGCCAGGACTGGGGGAATGACGAAGGACGAACGGTTCGTCATTATGGCGTCTTCGCTCGGCACCGTCTTCGAATGGTACGATTTCTATCTCTACGGATCGTTGGCCGGTATTATCGGTGCGCAGTTCTTCAGCGCCTATCCCCCGGCAACGCGCGATATCTTCGCGCTACTCGCCTTCGCCGCCGGCTTCCTGGTGCGCCCGTTCGGCGCGATCGTGTTCGGGCGCATCGGCGATATCGTCGGACGCAAATACACCTTCCTCGTCACCATCATGATCATGGGTCTGTCGACCTTCATCGTCGGCTTGCTGCCCAACGCGGCAACGATCGGCATCGCGGCGCCGATTATCCTGATCGCGCTGCGTCTGTTGCAGGGTCTCGCGCTCGGCGGCGAGTACGGCGGAGCGGCAACCTACGTGGCCGAGCACTCGCCGATGGGCAAGCGCGGCTACTACACCTCGTTCATCCAAACGACGGCGACGCTCGGACTATTCCTGTCGCTGCTGGTGATTCTGTTTACCCGTACCGCGCTGGGTGAAGCCGACTTCGCTGCTTGGGGTTGGCGCATTCCGTTCCTGGTGTCGGTGATCCTCCTCGGCATCTCGGTCTGGATCCGGTTGCGCCTCAACGAATCGCCGATGTTTCAGAAGATGAAGGACGAAGGCAAGACTTCCAAGGCGCCGCTTACCGAAGCCTTCGCCAACTGGAGCAACGCCAAGATCGTGCTGATCGCGCTTCTCGGCGGCGTCATGGGTCAGGGCGTGGTCTGGTATACCGGCCAGTTCTACGCGCTGTTCTTCCTGCAGTCGATTCTGAAGGTCGACGGTTACACCTCGAACCTTCTGATCGCGTGGTCGCTGCTGCTCGGGACCGGCTTCTTCATCGTGTTCGGCGCGCTGTCGGACAAGATTGGCCGCAAGCCCATCATCCTGGCAGGCTGCCTGATCGCGGCGCTGACCTTCTTCCCGATCTTCCGCATGATCTCGACCAACGCCAACCCGCAGTTGGAAAAGGCCATCGAGACCGTGAAGGTGTCGGTGGTCGCCGATCCGAAGGGCTGCGGCGATTTGTTCAACCCGGTGGGCACCCGCGTATTCTCGGCGCCTTGCGATCTTGCCCGTGACTTCCTCGCGAAGTCGTCGGTCAAGTACGACACCGTCGCGGGTCCAGCCGGCTCGCCCGTCATAATCAAGGTCAACGGTACCGACGTGCCGTACACCAAGCCGGCTGACTCCAATGCCGCGGCGACCGCGGCGCTCCAGGGCGCCGGTTATCCAAAGCCGGGCGCCAATACGACACTCGTAAAAATGGCGCACCCGTTCGATATATTCCGGCCGCAAGTGGCTGCCATTATCGGACTTCTGTTCATCTTGGTGATCTTCGTCACCATGGTGTACGGACCGATCGCGGCGATGCTCGTCGAACTGTTCCCGACCCGTATCCGCTATACCTCGATGTCGCTGCCCTATCACATCGGCAACGGCTGGTTCGGCGGATTGTTGCCGGCCACCTCGTTCGCGATCGTGGCTTCGACCGGCGATATCTACTCCGGTCTCTGGTACCCGGTGACCTTCGCTTTGATCACGGTGGTCATCGGCTTCTTCTTCCTGCCGGAAACCAAGGACGTCGATATTACCAAATAAGCTACCGTCTCCGACACGATAGGCCGGCCGCGGATCGCTCCGCGGCCGGTTTTCTTTTCAGCGGGTGCTACCGACAAACTGCAGCACGATCTCGCGCCGATGCGGGCGGGCGCGATGCTCGATCAGATAGATCGCCTGCCATGTCCCGAGCGCGAGCCTGCCGTTAAGCACCGGGATCTGCAACGACGTTGCCGTCAGCATTGTCTTGACATGCGCCGGCATGTCGTCGGGACCCTCGGTATCGTGGGTCCAGCCGGCGTCTTCGGGCGCCAGCCGGCTCAGCGCGGTCACGAGATCGTCGAGCACCGACGGATCGGCGTTTTCCTGGATCGTCAGCGACGCCGAGGTGTGGCGGATAAACAGCGTCACCGCGCCTTGTCTTGCGGACGCCTCATCCACGAATTTTGCGACCTCGCGCGTAAGATCGACGAAACCCGTGCCGGGCGTCTGGACGGTAAGCACCGATGACACAACGGTGCCGACGGTGACGATGGATAGCGGGGTGCGCGATAACGCGTTATGGGACGTCACCTCAAATCTTCCCGGAAAAATCCTTCTGCATGCGGTTGGCCATTTCGACCAGCCGCCGCCAGGCCTGCTCCAGGAACGACATCACGCGATCCATGTCGCGGTCGCTCGGCAGCGGAATCTCGATCTTGCGCTCGCCTTCGGCTGCTTTCGGCGGGCTCGGCTTCAGCGAATCGGTCTTCGGCAGCGGCTCGTCGATCTTGCCGGCGACGGTCGGCCCGCGCGCCACAAGCTGCGCCTTCAGCTTCTCATTCTCGCTCTGCAGCCGGCCGATTTCCGCATCCAGCGCGGCGCGCTCATCGGGCACCGCATAGCAGGCCCAGCCGGCGCCGGAATTGTTGCAGGTCGAAACCGCACCGGTGCGGGTATCCAGCCGGATCACGCCATCGGCGACCGTCGACAGCGAATAGCGGCCGTTCTCGACGTCCGGCACTGACTGGGCCGTCGCCGGGCCGAAGCCTGCGAGAGAGACGATCAAGACAGCGGCGGATAAGTTTTGGGATGTCGCTGTGATCATGGCTTGCTCCGCCTCAAATCGAGAGTTTGCTCAGACTTGCGAGCGATAGGGCGCGCGGCCGGACTTCAACGCGTCCGCGAGCAATTCGATCCTGTCCTGCCCCCAAAACACCTCGCCGTCGAGCACATAACCCGGCGAGCCGAACACGTCGGAAGCCAGCGCATCCTGACGGTTTTGCTCATAGGCCGCGCCGATAGCGTCGGATCCCGAACGTTCCACCAGTTGTTTGCCGGGAAGTCCGGCGCCGTCGGCGATCCCGGTCAATACCGCGGGGTCGGCAAGATTGAGCTGGTCTTCCCACACTGCCGCAAACGCGCGGCGCAAAAACGCGACGGGATCGTGACCGGCTTCGATGGCCGCAATCACGACGCCGTCGGCCAGCCGCGCGCTGAATGGCAAGCTCGACGGCTGCAGATGAAATTGCAGCCCGCGCTTGTCGCGCCAGCGCTGCAGTTCGACCATGCGATAGCGCTGCCGAACGGGATGGCGTTTGGCAAGCGGCAGCCCACCGGTCTCGGAGAACAGATCGACCAGCAGCACCGGCTTGTGATTGACCTTGAGCCCATAGGTACTTACCACCTCGCTGAACAGCTTATGTCCGATGTAAGCCCATGGAGACTGAAACGAAAAATAGTAGTCGACCTGACGCGGCATACGGGCTCCGGCGTGGGAAACGGCGAACTTTCGGTCATCCCAACAGACCCGCCGAACCGGCGCAAGATCGATCCTCGCGCCAGCCCATTATTGCACTGCGGCGACCGCTCCACAGCCGATTTGATCCAGCCGGAATAAGCTCAAGCAAATCAATGATCTAACTGGTTACGACACAATCTTGACTTGACCTGTTGGCGTCAGTATGGTCCGCGCGGCTTTTGAGGGTGACGGGGCGATTTTCCATCAACCGCAGCACGTTTCGGGTCTCCACATCATGGCGGACGGCACGAACAACAGCGGAAATGGCAGTCGCGAACAATCGTCCTCCGATGAAGCCGCGCTTTCCGCAAGGCTCGGAAGTCTGGATCGGCGGTTGTCCAAAATTGCGGACAGCCGAAAAATCGGGACTGACCAGTCCGGAAACGAGCAGGACGCGGCTCAGGCCAAGGCATCCGCCATGGCCATGGGACTTCGCCTCTCCTCCGAACTGGTCGCGGGTGTTCTTGTCGGAGCGGCTCTTGGCTGGGGTTTCGATCGCCTGCTGTCGACTTCGCCCTGGGGCCTCATCGTATTCTTGCTGCTTGGCTTTACCGCCGGCGTGATCAATGTGATGCGGGCGGCGGGCGTGATGGCGAAGCAGTCCGAACGGCTCTGACGCGGGCATTCGAAAGCGCAACCGAACGTTCGACACCATCCGCGTTAGCAACGCGAAACCGACAGACCGAGAGACGAATGGCCGCCGATCCCATCCATCAGTTCCAGATCACCAAGCTCTTCACCATCGGTCACATCGGCGGACAGGAAATCGCGTTCACCAATTCGTCGGCCTACATGTTTCTTTCGGTGGCGGTGATCTCATTGCTGATGATCGGCGGCTCCGCCGGACGGCAACTTGTTCCCGGCCGCGTTCAGTCGGTAGCCGAACTGAGCTACGAATTCGTGGCAAGCATGATCAAGAGCACCGCCGGCTCGGAAGGCATGAAATTCTTCCCGCTGGTGTTCTCGCTGTTCATGTTCATCGCGGTCTCGAACCTGATCGGAATCGTTCCCTACACGTTCACGGTTTCAAGCCATCTCATCGTCACCGTGGCGCTGGCGCTGCTGGTGTTCTTTATCGTGCTGTTTTACGGCCTCTACAAGAACGGCCTGAAGTTCTTCAAGCTGTTCGTGCCGTCGGGTGTTCCGATCTACATCCTGCCGTTGGTCGTATTCATCGAGGTCATATCGTTCTTCCTGAAGCCGGTTTCGCATTCGGTTCGACTGTTCGCAAATATGCTGGCGGGCCACATCGCGCTGAAAGTGTTCGCGAGCTTCGTCGGCATGCTCGGCGCCCTCGGCATTCTCGGCTGGGCCGGCGCCGTGTTGCCGCTCGGGCTGACCATCGCGCTGACCGCGCTTGAGCTGCTGGTCGCGTTCCTGCAAGCCTACGTCTTCGCGATTCTCACCTGCATCTACCTCAACGATGCGATTCATCCGGGCCACTGATCCGGCTCATCTCTAGCAAACCCAAAGAAGGAGTTCGTTTCATGGATCCGATTGCCGCGAAGTACATTGGCGCTGGTATTGCCTGCATTGGCATGGGCGGCGCGGGCGCCGGCGTGGGCATCATCTTCGGCAACTATCTTGCCGCCGCGGTGCGCAACCCATCGGCAGCCCAGGGCCAGTTCGGCAACCTGATTTTCGGTTTCGCCGTGACCGAAGCGCTCGGCATCTTCTCGCTGCTGAT
>NZ_DASYMN010000188.1:0-41377 GCF_036009065.1 Bradyrhizobium sp.
GTCGGATTGCCGTCGCCGCGCAGCAGCACGAGATCGTCAAGGCTCTCGTTCTGCCAGACGACGGGGCCCTGGACCTGATCTTCGATCACGGTTTCGCCGGTCTGCGGAGCTTTAAGGCGGATCGTCGGTTTGATCCCGGCCTGTGCTTCGGCCGGATCGCGGTCGCGCCACATGCCGTCATAGAAGCGCGTGCGGCCCTCGGCGCGCGCGGTCTCGCGCATCGCCTTGAGTTCGTCCTGCGTCGCGTAGCAGCGATAGGCCTGGCCCGAGGCCAGCAGTTGCTCGGCCACCTCGCGATGCCGCGCGGCCCGCTGAAACTGGTAGATGACCTCGCCGTCCCAATCGAGCCCGAGCCATTTCAGCCCGTCGAGGATGGCGTCGATGGCTTCGGCGGTTGACCGCTCCCGATCGGTGTCCTCGATCCGCAACAGCATCTTGCCGCCGCGCCCTCGCGCATAGAGCCAGTTGAACAGCGCCGTGCGGGCGCCTCCGATGTGGAGAAAGCCGGTGGGCGAGGGCGCAAAACGGGTGACGACGGGATCGGTCATTTGCGGCGGGGTCAGGAGATGGAGAGGGCATGCGCGAAGCGCGGTGTGTATAGCAGGAACGATGCATAACTAAAGCCCTATGCGGGCTTGGCGGGGACCGCTGGATTTGGCAGAAGGTCCGCTATTCCCCGAACAGGAAATTGGAATGACAGTGGAACTGGCGGCGGCGGAGGTGGGGCGCGATTTCATTCGTGACATCGTGCAGGCCGATCTTAATTCACACAAGCACAGCCAAGTCGTGACCCGCTTCCCGCCGGAACCGAACGGCTACCTGCACATCGGCCATGCCAAGTCGATCGCGCTGAATTTCGGCATCGCGCAGGAGTTTTCGGGACGCTGCCACCTGCGCTTCGACGACACCAACCCGACCAGGGAAGAACAGGAATATATCGACTCGATTCAAGCCGACGTTCGATGGCTCGGCTATGACTGGGGAACCGATCTGTTCTATGCCTCGGACTATTTCGAGCGGCTCTACGGCTGGGCGGAGGACTTGATCCGCGCCGGGCACGCCTACGTCGACGACCAGTCGCAGGATCAAATCCGCGCTTCACGGGGTACCCTGACGGAACCGGGCAAGAACAGCCCGTTTCGCGAGCGTTCGGTGGATGAAAATCTCGATCTGTTTCGCCGCATGAAAGCCGGCGAATTCCCGAACGGCGCACGCGTGTTGCGCGCGAAAATCGACATGTCGTCCGGCAACATTAACCTGCGCGACCCCGTGCTCTACCGGATCCTGCACGCTACCCATCCGCGCACCGGCGACACCTGGTCTATTTATCCGAGCTACGACTATGCGCACGGCCAGTCCGACGCCATCGAGGGCATCACGCACTCGATCTGTACGCTGGAATTCGAGGATCACCGACCGCTCTACGAATGGCTGCTCGACAAGCTGCCGGTGCCGTCAAAACCGCGTCAATACGAATTCGCACGGCTCAATCTGACCTACACGCTGCTGTCGAAGCGGGTGCTGACCGAACTGGTGCGCGGCGGCCATGTCGCCGGCTGGGACGACCCGCGCATGCCGACCATTGCCGGATTGAAGCGGCGCGGGGTGCCGCCGGCGGCGATTCGCGAATTCGTCAAACGCATTGGCGTGGCGAAAGCCAACAGCGTCGTCGACGTCGGCATGCTGGAATTCTCGATCCGCGAGGTGCTCAACAAATCAGCGCTACGGCGGATGGCCGTGCTGCGGCCCTTGAAAGTCCTGATCGAGAATTACCCGGAAGGGCAGGTCGAGGAGATCGAGGCGGTCAACCATCCCGACGATCCCTCGGCGGGCACGCGCAAGATAAAATTCGGCCGCGAGCTTTATATCGAGCGCGACGATTTCATGGAAAATCCGCCGAAGAAATTTTTCCGGCTGTCGCCCGGCAACGAAGTCCGGCTGCGCTATGCGTATTTCATCACCTGCCGGGAGGTCGTGAAGAACGCCGCGGGCGAGGTCATCGAACTGCGCTGCACCTACGATCCGGCAACCAAGGGCGGCAACGCACCCGACGGGCGCAAGGTGAAGGCGACCATGCACTGGCTGTCGGCGTCGCATTCGGTGCCGGCCGAGATCCGCCTCTACAACCAGCTGTTTGTAAAACCCGCGCCGGACGCCGCCAATTTCGCGGCCGATCTCAACCCGCAATCGCTGGAAATTTTGACCGACGCGCGGATCGAGCCTGCGATAGCCGAAGTCAATTCCTCTGACGTCATGCAGTTCGAACGGCAGGGCTATTTCGTGCGCGATCCGGATTCCACGCCCGAGCGGCCGGTGTTCAACCGCACCATCGGCCTGCGCGATACGTTTGCCAAGGAAGTGGGCGGAAAGAGCTAAACTCCCGGTTGCTGGCGGCACTTCTCCATTTCATTTTTGATGGTGCCTTATCCTTTAAGGATCGTGCGCCGTGGCGGAGTGGGGAGGCAGCCGGAGCAGGGCGGGCACGTGGCCGCCGCGCGAGGCGGTGCGGGTAGGCGGCCTCGCTCCGTCAGGCTTTGGCACATGGTCTTCCCTGGCCGCGAAGTTGCACGGCTGGGTCCGCGCCGAGGCGGGTGCCGGCCGGTTGCTGCCATGGATTCCGGTCGCGTTCGGCGCCGGGATTGCGTTCTATTTCGCCGCCGACCATGAGCCGGTCGCGTGGGTCACGGCCGCCACCGCGGCAGCGCTTTGCACGGCGGCATTGCTGCTGCGGCGGCAAAAAGTATTTCCCGCCGCTGTCCTGATCGCAGCCTTAGCCGCGGGCTTTGCCACCGCGGCGCTGAAAACCGCGCGGGTCGCGCACGGTGTGCTGGCGCGGCCGATCTATTCGGTCTCGCTCAAGGGCTTTGTCGAGACCCGCGAGGAGCGCGAGCGCACCGACCGCTTTGTGCTGCGGGTAGTGCAAATGGAGAGCCCGCGCGCGCAGGCCAAACTGCAACGGGTTCGTCTGTCGGTGAAAAAGGGCACCGCGCCCGCGGTCGGCAGCTTCGTCGAATTGAAGGCGCGGCTGCTGCCACCGCTCGCGCCATTGCGGCCGGGCAGCTACGATTTCGGCCGCGACATGTATTTCGCCGGCATTGGCGCCTCTGGCTTTGTGATGGGCGGCATCAGGACCCTGGACCCGCCGATCAGCGGCGGTTTTTCGCTGCGCTATGCGGCGTTGATGCAAGGGCTGCGCGATGCCATCGACGCGCGGATTCGCACCGTTTTGAGCGGCGACAACCGCGCCATCGCAACCGCCTTGCTGACCGGACGGCGCGACGCCATCTCGGCGCCGGTGAATGACGCGATGTTCATCTCCGGCCTCGGCCATGTGCTCTCGATTTCAGGATATCACATGGCTGTCGTCGCCGGCGTGGTGTTCTTCGCGGTGCGGGCGCTGCTGGCGTTGATCCCGACGCTCACGGTGACGTTCCCGATCAAGAAATGGTCGGCCGCCGCGGCGCTGCTGGCTGCCGCGTTCTATCTTTTGCTGTCCGGCGCCGAGGTCGCGACCCAGCGCTCGTTTTTCATGACGGCGGTGGTGCTGATCGCGATCATGGTCGACCGCCGCGCGGTGACGTTCCGTACCCTGGCGGTTGCCGCGATGATCGTGTTGTCGACGGCGCCGGAAGCGCTGGTGCATCCGAGTTTTCAAATGTCGTTCGCGGCGACGCTCGGACTGGTGACGCTGGTGCAGGTCGGCATGCCCGGTCTGTTCGCCACGCCGGACAGTTCGGCCACCGCGCGGGCGGCATTGTGGGGCGGCCGCGAGATCGCGATGCTGGCGCTGGCATCGCTGGTGGCCGGGTTAGCTACGACCCCCTATGCGGCGTTCCACTTCCATCGCGTCACGCCGTACGGCGTGCTCGCCAACCTGGCGGCGATGCCGGTGGTGTCCGTGCTGGTGATGCCGGCGGGGCTGCTCGGCCTCGTCGCGATGCCGTTCGGCTTCGACGGCGTGTTCTGGCGGATCATGGGGTTCGGCATCGACTGGATGATCTTGGTCGCGCAATGGGTCGCGGCGTTGCCCGGCGCCATCGGCCGCATCGCCGCGTTCGGCGCCGGTCCGCTGCTCGCCGCAACCGCGGGAATCATTCTGCTGGGACTGCTGAGAACGCCGCTGCGCTGGAGCGGCGCAGGCGCGATTGTGGTCGCGGTGGTGTGGGCGCTCACCGCGCCGCAGCCCGACATTCTGATCTCTGCCGATGGTCACAGCGTTGGCGTGCGCGGGAAGGATGGGCGCCTGCATCTGATGCGCACGGCCAAGGATACGTTCCTGGTGAAGGGGTGGCTCGCGGCGGATGCCGACGCGCGGCTGCCGGGCGATGCTTCGCTCAGCGAAGGCGTCTCCTGCGACGAGGCGGGCTGCGTGGCGCAGTTGCCGGACGGCGGGTTTGTCGCACTGGTGCTGCGGCCAGAGGCGCTGGCGGACGATTGCACGCGCGCTGCAGTGATCATTACGTCGAGGCAGGCATCGCCAGATTGCAAGGCGCTGGTGATCAGCCACGAGCGCCTGCAAAAACAGGCTGCGACCGTGTTGCGGCGAACCGGCCGTGGATTTGTGATCGACGCGGTCAGGCCGAACGGGGTCAATCGGCCCTGGTCGCAGTCGGTTCGCGACGCAACGGAGCCGGAAAATAGCCATGCGCGCCCGGTGAACCCACGTCGCGTCGACGCGACGCCGGCGGAAGCCGATCTGCAGGCGGAGGAATAGCTATCTGACTTAGATGATGGTTTTAACTCGAATCACGCAACGCTCAGCCACCTCTCCCCGCAGGGGAGAGGTCGACGCGCATCGCCAGATGCGCGGCGGGTGAGGGGACTTCTGTGAGTCCCAGTCGCGCGGAGAGACCCCTCACCCGAAGCCTGCGCTGCGCTTCGGCTTCGACTTCTCCCCTCCGGGGAGAGATGAATTCGTCAGGCTCGCTCAATACTTCCGATACAGCCCGATCAGTTTGCCCTGAATTCGCACCCGGTTCGGCGGCAGGATGCGGACCTCATACGAGGTGTTCGCGGGCTCGAGCGCGATCGAAGCGCCGCGGCGGCGGAAACGTTTCAGCGTCGCTTCCTCCTCGTCGATCAGCGCCACCACGATGTCGCCGGTCTCGGCGGTCTCATTGCGCTGGATCAGCGCCATGTCGCCGTCGAGGATCCCGGCGTCCACCATGGAATCGCCGCGCACTTCGAGCGCGTAATGTTCGCCGGAGCCGAGCATGTCCGGCGGCACGCTGATGGTGTGGCTGCGGGTCTGCAGCGCCTCGATCGGGGTGCCCGCCGCGATGCGGCCCATCACGGGGACGGAAACCGGACGATTGCCGTCGTCCTCCGAGCCGCCGCCGGCACTGGGCCGGACCTTGCCGAGATTGCCTTCGATGACGCTTGGGGTAAAACCGCGACGGCCGTTGCCGCCGCTGCTTCCCGACAATTCGGGCAGCTTGATGACTTCGATGGCGCGGGCGCGGTTGGGCAGGCGGCGGATGAAGCCGCGCTCTTCCAGCGCGGTGATCAGGCGATGGATGCCGGACTTGGAGCGCAGGTCCAGCGCATCCTTCATCTCATCGAAGGAGGGGGGAACGCCGGCTTCTTTCAACCGCTCGTTGATGAAGCGCAGAAGTTCATACTGTTTGCGTGTGAGCATGTCGACCAATCCCCAGTTTGACAATGCCGTCCGATTTCCAGCCTGCAGACACAAGCACTCGAAACAAATCATGAACGAACACTATATGTTCCATATGTGTTCTGCAACCACTTAATTTCACGTCAACAGAATGAGGTTTTGCCCGAAGGGTCGCTTAAGGTCCGTCAGACCGGCAGCCTGAGAATGGCGCAGGGCGAGCCTGCTGACGCTGCGGGAGCAAAGGGTGAACGGATCACAAGCGCCCGTGCCGCAGCGAGATTTCCGAGCAGCGAACTGTCCTGATGATCGACCGGCGTCGCAACCAGGACGCGGTCGGCACGCTCTTCGAGCCGGGCGCGGAGATAGTCCTCGCGTAGGTCGTTGGCGGCAAGATCGCGCCCGAGCACGGCGGCCTCCGTGGCATGATGCACGTCCGAGCGGCCCGACAGCGCGCGAATCAGCGGCGCCATGAACAGGAAGCCGCAGACATAGGCCGATACCGGATTGCCGGGCAGGCCGATCACGCGCATCGAGCCCAGCCGTCCGTGCATCATCGGCTTGCCCGGGCGCATCGCGATCCGCCAGAACGCGATTGCGACGCCCTCGGCCTCCAGCGATTGCTTGACCAGGTCGTGATCGCCGACCGAGGCGCCGCCCGTGGTGATGAGGATATCGGCGCCCGAGTCACGGGCGCGGCGGATACCGTCCGTCGTGGCATCCACGGTATCGGCGGCAATGCCGAGATCGACCGTCTCGGCGCCCTCGGCGCGCGCCATCGCCCGCAGCGCATAGCCGTTGGAATAGACGATCTGGCCGGGGCCGGGGCTCGAGCCCGGCATCACCAGTTCGTCGCCGGTGGCGAGCACGGCGACTTTCGGGCGGCGCCGCACGCTAAGTTGCGGATAGTTCATGCCGGCCGCCAGCGACAGGTCGCGGTCGGTGAGGCGGCGGCCCGCGCGCAGCAGCACTTCGCCCTCGCGAAAATCGACGCCGGCGGGACGGATGTGCCGGCCCGCGATCGCCGCCTCGGTGATGTCGATGCTGTCGCCGTCGCGCACGGTATCTTCCTGGATCACCACGGCATCGGCGCCTTGCGGGATCACGCCGCCGGTGAAAATCCGCACGGCTTGCCCGGCCTGCAACGCCGTATCGAACGGCCTTCCCGCTGCGACTTCGCCGATCACTTTCAGCCGCGCCGCAACCTGCGAAGCATCCTTGGCGCGCACCGCATAGCCGTCCATGGCTGACATCGCCCGTGGCGGCTGGGTCCGTAAGGCGGCGAGATCGCGCGCCAGCACGCGGTGATGCGCGGCATCGAGCGCGACCATTTCCTCAGGCAGCGCCTCGGCGCCGGCGAGGACCGCTGCGAGCGCGTCGGCAACCGGCATCAGTGCCACCAGCAGAACTCCTAGATTCCCAGCGCCGTAAGGGCATCGGCGACGTCGCGGGTCGATGTGACGTGAACCGCCTGCAATCCGCGGGCGCGGGCGCCCTCGATGTTTTCCATGACGTCGTCGAAGAACACAATGCGCCCCGCCGGCACGCCAATCTCCTTCACCACATGATCATAGGCTGCCGCGTCGGGTTTCCGAAGCCCGATTGTCGAGGACAGAAACATTTTCCGGAAATGCCCGAGCACCTGCGCAAACGCCCGTGAAAAATGCGCCTCGTGGGCGCGGTTGGTGTTGGAGAAGGCATAGAGCGGCAGCCGCCGCGCCGCCCGCGCCAGCAGGGCTGCGATCTCCGGCATCTCGCCGGCGAAGATCGCATTCCAGCCTTCGAGAAACTGCGCGTCGGTGACATCGATGCCGAGCGAGGCGCGCAAGGCGGCAAAGAATTCGGCGTCCGATATTTCGCCGCGCTCATGACGCTTGTAGGCGTCGTCAGGTGAAAATCGCCCGATCAGCTGCGCCGGCTCACAGCCGGCATGACCGGCCCAGCAGGCGAGCGTGCGGTTGAAATCGATATCGAGCACCACGCGGCCGAGATCGAACAGCAGTGCATCGGCGGAGGTGGGCGTCAGTGACGGCGGGGGCATTTGCGGCGGTTTACAAAAAATGGGGAAGCGGGGCAATGTCCGCATTGCAAGACTACGGTTCTAACCTCAGACCTCCTCCGGCGGCTTGGTGTCGCGGAACATCCGTAGCAGCGCGAGGTCGTAAGCAATCTTCAGGCATCCGCACACCACCAGCGGCATTGCCGAAAACGACCCGGCCAACATGAACCCTGCGATCGCCGGACTGATGGATGACGCCAAGCTCCGCGGCACCGCGGTGACGCTGGCGGCCGCCGTGCGTTCGGGAGGCGTCACCACGGCCATCACGTAGGAGGAGCGGGTGGGCACATCCATCTGCGACAGCGCGGAGCGGACCAGCAGCAGGCCGAGCACTACGGTCAGGTCGGACGAAAAGGCCGCCGCGATCAGGCAGAGGCTGGAGGGGATGTGGGTGAACACCATGGTGTTGACGAGGCCGATACGCCGGGACAGCCAGGCGGCCACCGGAAACGAGATCGCGCCGAGCAGGCTAGAGCAGAAGAAAAACAGGCTCGCTGCTTCCAGCGACAGGTTGAATTTCTGGAACAGCCATAGCGCCAGCAGCGACTGCACGACGAATCCACCGGCGAAGGCGTCGAGGCTGAACAGAGCCGCGAGCCGGTAGACGATGTTGCGCGACGGCCCAAGTGCGGATTTCGGACGACTGTCGGCGTGAGTGTGGTCGCGCGGCAGGCGCGCATAGAGCAACGCCGCCAGCAATCCCAGCGCGGCATAGAGATAAAACATCAGCTTGATGGCGCCGAGTTTTGGCCAGCCATGGGACCCGAGAATTTCCGGCAGGGCCGCGGCCAGCGCGCCCACGGCGGCAGTCAGCGCGCCGATCAGGCTGTAGCGGGCAAAGACGGCCGTACGATCCCGATCGGCGGTCTCCTTGGTCAGCAGCGCGTGCTCGAGCGGCACCAGCATGCCGAGATCGCCGCCGGAGGGATTGATGCTTCCGATGAAGGCGACCAGCAGAACCGGCGCGAGGGCTTCGGCCCAAGGGAATATCAATCCGGTCAGAACGATCAATGCCGCCCCGGCAAAAAACAGGTTTCGCAGCTCAAAGCGCGGCGCGATGAAGCCCGTGATCAAGGTCAGCGCCGCCGTTCCCAGCAGCGAGGCGCTGGCGACGAGCCCTATCTCAAGCGGGCTGAAGCCGATCGCGGTGAGATAGACCGGCAGAATGAGAATCGCAAAGCCGTCGCCAAACCCGCGGAGCGCCCGCGCGCCGTACAGACAAAGAATATCCGGCGGGGTTTTCATCGCAGTTGTCGATGTGAAGGCGGGGAGCCGCAGGACATGTCTCACCTCCCGTGACGGAGCGAGACAACGCTTGGCTGCGCGGCAGCTGACCGGGCGGTTGCCGATGGCCCGACACCATGCACCTATCACGCGAAGGCCTGTGGATTCAAGCGATGAGACTCCACGGGGAGGACAGCGCGGACTAGTTGCGGAAAAGGTTGACCGCCCCGGGCGATGTCCTTCACCTCTCCCTGCGGGAGAGGTGAAGTGGAGAGGTTGACCGCCGCGAATATTTTGTGCGTTCTAGAATTTGGAGACAGCACAGAGCAGGCGGCCTTTTGACCGACATCGATCCGATCGCACGTTTCGAATGGCGCACCGCGGCGACTGGATTTATCGTTTTCCTGCTCAGTTATTTTGTCCTGCTGATCGGGATCGACACCCCCGACTTTCCGTATTTCGACGAGACCCACTATGTCCCGGCGGCGCGGCAGCTATTGCAGACGCATTTTGCCGTTCCGACGCTCAATCTGGAACATCCGCCGCTGGCCAAGGAGCTGATGGCGTTGTCGATCTGGCTGTTCGGCGATAACCCGTTCGGCTGGCGCACCATGAGCGCGCTGTTCGGCGCGCTGGCGATGACGGGAATCTATCTCTGCGGCCGCGCGCTGTTCAACGACCGGCGCGCCGCGCTGTGGGCCGCCGCGGTCACCGGGCTCAACCAGATGCTGTTCGTGCAGGCGCGAATCGCGATGCTCGACATTTTCGCGCTGGCGTTTGTGCTGTGGGGCCTGGCGGCGTTCATGATGAGTTTTCGCGTCCGGGCGCGGCCGCGTCCGCTGCTTTACGCCGCCGGGCTTTGCTTTGGGCTGGCAACCGCCTGCAAATGGAGCGGGGTGTTTGCCTGGGGGATGGGGATCGTCATCGTCACTGTCGTGCTTGTTCTGCAGCGCTGGCGCACGCAATTTCACGATGCCAGGCCGGCCGACTGGTATCGTCCGGATCTGTGGGCCCGCATACGCGCGCGCGACTGGCTGATGTGCCTTGGCCTCGTTCCGCTCGCAGCCTATGCCGCAGCTTATCTGCCGATCTACGGTTTTTCTCCGGCCGCGCTCTTGGAAGCGCAGCGGCGGATTTTCCATGACAACGCGACCCTGGTCACGCCGCATCCCCACATGAGCGCGTGGCCGAGCTGGCCGTTTCTGGTGCGGCCGGTGTGGTTTCTGTTCGAAAAGGCTGGCGACGACCGCTATTGGGCGGTGTTGTCGCTCGGAAACCCCGTTGTGTTCTGGAGCGCGATCCCCGCGATCCTGATCTGCCTGCGCGACTGGATCGTTGAGCGCCGGCGCGATGCGTTTCTTATTCTAGCGAGTTATGCGGCACTTTATCTCGCCTGGATCGTGCTGCCGCGCGCGATCGGCTTCTCATTTTACTATCTGCCGTCGGCGAGCGTTGCCAGCCTGGCGCTGGCCTACTGCTTTTTCCGCAAGGAAACCAAGCGCTGGCTGTGGGCGCGGTGGCTGTTCCTGGCGGCGGCGCTGGCGAGCTTCCTGCTGTTTCTGCCGATCTCGGCGGCATCGATCGAGACGTCGCTGGCCGGCTTTGATCGGCTGATGTGGTTTGCGAGCTGGCGATGACGCCGCCGTCATCCTGAGGAGCGCGCCCTTGCGCGCGTCTCGAAGGATGGAAACGGATACCTTGTGGCCCATCCTTCGAGGCTCGCCGTGAAGAACGGCGAGCACCTCAGGATGACGGCGGAGCCCATGCGGCTCGATCTCAATAATTGAAGCGCAGGCCGACGCCGCCATGCACGGTATTGCCGACGGGGTAGGGACCGAGCGTGCCGTTGACGAACACATCGGCGGTCATGTTCTTTGACAGGCGCGCGCCGATGCGGCCGCCCAGTTCCACCCACTGCTGGTTGCCGAAGGTTGGCAAAATATTGCCGACGCCGACAACCGCGGCTTGCAGCCCTGTCGAACTTGCGAACGACTTCACAAAACCGCCATTGACGTTCACTTCGATAAAACTGCCGAACAGGTGCGTCCACTGCGCGCCGATGCGCGCCAGGTTGATGCGGTCGGTGCTGTCGGCGATCGATGCGCTGAAGGGGTTGGCGAGCGTGGTGATTTCCTGATAGCCGCGCACGCGCTGCCAGCCCTGCCACAACTCGCCGGATACTGCGAACTCGTCGCGGGGTGTGACGCGGACGATCCATCCGGCGCGCTCGAACACCGAATAGTTCGAACTCGTGGTGTCGCTGGTGATCTGCGTCAGCCCGATGCTGGAGATGTAGGAACGCGTGTAGCTGACATGCTGGTTGGGTGAGAGCACGGTTCCGATATCGAAGAACGGCCGCGATTTGCCCCACTCGGTGAAGTCATAACGCAGCGCGAATGCGCCGATCGGCGCGCTGGTGACGTTGAATCCGTTGTCGTTGAACTGGGCATAGGCAATGCCGCCCAGGATCGAAAGGCTGTCGGTAATGTTGTAGCGCCCGTGCACGCCGGCCGAAAACGAGCCCGCCGAGCCGAACGCGCTGACGCAGTTCGAACAGTTCACCTGCTCGTTTATGCCCAGCAGCACGCTCGCCAGCACGCGCGTCGTGATCATTTGCGAGAAGCGCTGGTCGGCCAGATTCTGAATCGAGTTGGCGCTCGATTGCTGGTTTGGCGTCGGTCCGGGCGTTGGAGTCGGTGTGGGCGTCGGTGTCGGTGTCGGTGTCGGTGTGGGAGTTGGAGTGGGTGTCGGCGTCGGAGTTGGCGTCGGAGTCGGAGTTGGCGTCGGAGTGGGCGTCGGCGCCGGGGTAGGGGTCGGAACGGGCGTCGGTGCCGGGGTGGGCGTCGGTACCGGCGTCGGTGCCGGCGTGGGTGTCGGAACAGGCGTGGGCGCGGGGGTAGGTGTCGGCACTGGCGTTGGCGCCGGGGTAGGCGTCGGCACTGGCGTTGGCGCGGGGGTAGGCGTCGGCACCGGCGTTGGCGCCGGGGTAGGCGTCGGCACTGGCGTCGGCGCGGGGGTAGGTGTCGGCACCGGCGTTGGCGCCGGGGTAGGGGTCGGCACCGGCGTTGGCGCAGGGGTAGGTGTCGGAACTGGCGTTGGCGCGGGGGTCGGGGTCGGCACTGGCGTTGGCGCCGGGGTAGGGGTCGGCACTGGCGTCGGCGCCGGAGTGGGAGTCGGAACGGGCGTTGGCGCCGGGGTAGGAGTCGGAACGGGCGTTGGCGCAGGGGTCGGAGTCGGAACGGGCGTCGGCACCGGGGTGGGGGTCGGAGTTGGCACCACGATCTGCGCCCGGGAAGCAACCGGCGCGGCGCCGACGGCGACCGCTATGCCGATCGCAGCCGCGCGGCTAAGCTTTTGTCCCAGCGTGGCGTAACCGGTTTGCGTTTGCCCCGATGCGTTACTCATCAATCCATTCCAAGAAGCAACTCAACTCAAAAAAAATGCTGGTTTCGGTTTGATCGATTTCACTTGCCGCACAAGGCCGAAGCAAATTCGACGTCGATCACGGCGGCATCGGCAAACCGGGTCCGGCTGCACAACGCGGAATTGGCGGCGCACGCGCCCGCAAACGTCCAGGGCGGCGAGGACGTCTTGGTGATCTGGATCTTTCCAGCGGTCGCAGTGATGACGACCGAGTCGCCCGGAAACAGAAGATCGACGAACTGGCCGCCGGCGGATACGCGCGCCTGTCCGTCCTGCAGCACCACGGTATTGCGGAATCTCTGGATGAGAAAATCGAGCGTCGTCCCGCGCACGCCGATGGTCGCAAGCGGGGTGACGATCTTATAGGATTCCTTGGTCGAGCTGCCGGTGACGAAACGAAACGCACCCGATGTCAATTTGACCGCGACATCGCCGACATTGGTCTCGCCGGAAAAAACCGCGCGGTCCAGTTTCAGGGTCGATCCGGGGCCAAGCGAGAGATTGGTATCGTCGCGGAGAACGAATTTGGCGTCGCTGTCGGCGGCGGTGCGGACGGTTTCGTCGCGAAAGATCTCATCGCCGACACTGATCTTCATAACCCGCGGAGCGATCTGGGAAACGTCGTTGCGGACCACGGCGGCGCGTCCGATACGTTGCTGTGCATCGGCCGGGGCAAACGAGCCGCAGATGCCGAGCGCCAGCATCCATGCAATGAAAAACCTGCGATGCATTTTGTTCTCTAAATCAAATCCAATACCCGCAGTGTAACGGCAAACCATTGATCTGCTGTAGCAATGCTGCAACATCCCGCACTTAAATCGCGGCCGGCCTCGACGGCGCCGCCGTCATTGCGAGCGCAGCGAAGCAATCCAGCTGCCGGCACGGCAGTTACTGGGTTGCTTCGCACGGACAAAAAAGGCGGCCCGCAGGCCGCCTTTACTTTTCAGTCAGGTCATATCGTCACTGGCACGCATGGCGCCGGCCGTCGCGGCCGAGATAGGTGCCTGACGCCGGGTCATACGAACGATAGCGCTGCGCGCAATAGGATACGTTGTCGTCCATATACGCATAGGAATTGTCGTTGCGGTATGCGCGGAACGGAGCGCTTGCGATAGCGCCCGCGGTTCCGACAGCGCCGCCCACGACCCCGGCTGCCACGTCGCCGGGCCAGAAGCCGCTGTTGTTGTTCCAGCCATTATTCCAGCTGTTGTTCCAGCCATTGTCCCAGGAGCCGTTGTTGTTCCGATAAGCGGCCCTGCGCTGGTAGTCGCCGGTATAGGGATTGTTCGGCCCTTTATTCTGGCAGTTGGCATTCGGGTAGAACTGGGCGCAGTAGCCGGGATTGTAGATCACTTCCTGCGCCAGCGCCGGGGTTGCGATGGCTGCGGACAGGATCGCCGCTGCGCTCAAGAGTTTGAATTTCGTCATCATGTTGCTCCGCGTTAGGGTCGGGACAGAACAACGCGATCAGCAACGCGTTCCGGTTTTCTCACTCAAACAGATGTGAGGTCCCGGAAATCCTGCGTGGCGAGAAAAAGGCGGCCCGATCAGCCGCCTTTTTTCGTCGTTCCGATTGTGACGGTCACCGACAGGCGACGCGCCGGCCGTTGCGGCCGATATAGGTCCCGGACGCCGGATCGTAGGAGCGATGCTGAGCACAGGCGCTCGACCCGCCGCCCGCATACATGTCTGAGTCCATTGCGCGCTGATAGTAGCCGCTGGAGCCGGTATAGGGGTTGCCGTAACCTTTGTTCTGGCAGTTGGCGTTGGGATAGAACTGGGCGCAATAGCCCGGCTCGGAGATCACCTGCTGCGCCGGCGCCGGCGCCGCGATCGCGGTTGCCAGAATTGCCACCGCGCCTAAAAGCTTGAAATGTGACATAAGTTTCTCCCGCGTTGTGCTCGTCGAGCATAACGGTGGAACACCGCGCCTTCGGCTTTTCGCGATCAAACTAGCGTGATGTCTTCAACAGGCGCGGTAGTGGCCGGACTTGCCGCCTTTTTTCTCAACCAGATGAATGCCTTCGATGCGTGACCCGCGCTCGACCGCCTTGATCATGTCGTAGATGGTCAGGCAGGCAACCGACACCGCGGTCAGCGCCTCCATCTCGACGCCGGTCGGCCCTTTCACTTTCACTGTTGCGCGGACAATGCAGCCGGGCAGCTTCTTGTCGGGCACGATGTCGACGGTGACTTTCGACAGTGCAAGCGGATGACACAGCGGAATGAGGTCGGAGGTCCGCTTCGCGGCCATGATGCCGGCAACACGGGCGGTGCCAAGCACGTCGCCCTTTTTGGCATTACCCGAGACGATCAGGTCGAGCGTTGCCTTGCTCATGACCACGCGGCCCTCGGCAATGGCCGCGCGTTCGGTGGCGGGCTTGGCCGAGACATCGACCATCCGTGCTTCACCCTTGCCGTCGATGTGGGTGAGCGCGGGTTGGTCTTTTGCGGCCTCTTTCGATTTCCTGGCGGCCATGGTTACTGCGTCCCGGTGGCGCGGGCAGCGGCGTCGCGGGCCAGCAAGGCGCGGGTCGCCGCCGCAACGTCGGCCTGCCGCATCAGGCTTTCGCCGACCAGGAAGGTCGATATGCCCACCTGCGCGAGGCGTGCGAGGTCCGCGGGCACGAAGATGCCGCTTTCGCCGACCATCAGGCGGTCGTTCGGAATAAGCGGCGCCAGCGCCTCGCTGGTCGCGAGCGTGGTTTCGAAGGTGCGCAGGTTGCGGTTGTTGACGCCGATCATCGGCGAGCGAAGTTTTAGCGCGCGGTCCAGTTCCTCGCGGTCATGAACCTCCAGCAGCACGTCCATGCCATGCGCCAGCGCGGCGGCCTCGATGTCTCTGGCCGCGCCATCGTCGAGCGCCGCCATGATGATCAGGATGCAATCGGCGCCGTGGGCGCGGGCCTCGGCCACCTGATAGGTGTCGTACATGAAATCCTTGCGCAGCACCGGCAGCGAGGTGGCCGCGCGCGCGGCCACCATGAAATCGAGATGGCCCTGAAATGACGGGGCGTCGGTGAGCACCGATAAGCACGCTGCGCCGCCGGCCTCATAGGCGCGGGCAAGCGCGGGAGGATCGAAGTCGGCGCGGATCACTCCCTTCGATGGCGAGGCCTTTTTTACTTCCGCGATCAGCGCGTAGTCGCCAGCGCTAAGCTTTTCCCGGATCGCCCGGACAAAACCGCGCGGTGCCGGCGCCGCCTTCGCCAAAGCTTCGACGCTTGCAAGCGGATGTGCGCGCTTGGCGGCGGCGATCTCCCCGCGCTTGTAGGCTTCGATCTTGGTCAGGATATCGGACATTCGGATCCTGCGTTCAGCCGTTGGAGACCGCGATCAGGTGTTTTAGACGCGCCGCAGCGGCGCCGCTATCGAGCGATCTGGTGCCGACCGTCACGCCTTCCTTCAAATCCCCGACCTTGCCGGCGACGATCAGCGCCGCCGCGGCGTTGAGCAGCGCGACCTCGCGGAATGCGCTCGGCTTGCCGTCGAGCACGCCTTGCAAGGCGGTTGCATTCACCGCCGCATCGCTGCCCTTCAACGCGTTGCCGTCGACGCGCTTGAGTCCAGCGTCCTCGGGCGTCACTTCGAAGGTGCGGATATTGCCGTTCTCCAGGGCTGCGACGAAGGTCGGGCCGGTGAGGGTGATCTCGTCGAGCCCGTCGGAGCCGTGCACTACCCAGATCGATTCGGCGCCGAGGTTCTTCAACACCTGCGCCAGCGGCTGCACCCATTGCCGCGAGAATACCCCGATCATCTGCCGCTTGACGCCGGCGGGATTGGACAGCGGCCCCAACAGGTTGAAGATGGTGCGCGTCGCAAGTTCGACGCGGGTCGGACCGACATTCTTCATCGCCGGATGATGCGACGGCGCGAACATGAAGCCGATGCCGGCCTCGGCGACGCAGCGGCCGACATGATCGGGCGCAATATCGATCCTGACGCCGAGTGAGGACAGCACGTCGGCGGATCCCGAGCGCGACGACAGCGCGCGATTGCCGTGCTTGGCAACGGGCACGCCGGCGCCGGCCACGATGAACGACGCGCAAGTCGAGACGTTGACCGAGCCGGAGCCGTCGCCGCCGGTGCCGACCACATCGACAGCGTCAGCGGGAGCGGTGACGCGCAGCATCTTGGCACGCATCGCCGACACCGCGCCGGTGATCTCATCGACGGTCTCGCCGCGCACGCGCAGCGCCATCAGCAGCCCGCCCATCTGCGAGGGCGTGGCCTCGCCGGACATCATGCTGTCGAAGGCGGATGCCGCCTCGTCGCGCGACAGCGTTGCGCCGGTGGCGACTTTTCCGATCAGTGATTTCAGGTCGTCCATTAAGTGCTTTCGGGACCAGGCTGGGACCTCATGGTGAGGAGCGCGTCTTCGCGCGTCTCGAACCATGCGGAGTATGGCCCATCCTTCGAGACGCGGCCAAGAGGCCGCTCCTCAGGATGAGGGGAGTTTTATACGCATCAATTATTGGCGCCGGTCACCTGGGCGAGCGCGCTCTGGTTGATGGTGGTGCCGATCTGGGCTTCCAGCTTGGTGACGTATTCGGCGACCTGTTCGTCGCTCAAGCCCCGCAGCAGGGTCTCCTTCAATTTCTTGATCTCGTCGGAGGCGAGATCGACTGGTGGCACGCTCACATCGGTGACGCGGAACACCACCCACTCGGCGCCGCCCGCGCCCGGGGCTTGCGCGCCTACGTCCTTCGGGGTGCGGAAGGCCGCTTCGATCAGGCTGGTCGGCACGCCCGCTAGCGTGGCGTCGCGCCTGAAGCCCGCAGCGGTATCGACTTGTCGTCCGAGGCTCGCGGCTTCATCGGCGAGCTTGGCGCCGTGGTTGAGCTTTTGAACGATCTCGGTAGCCTTGGCGCGCAGGCGGCTGCTGACCTGGTCGTCGCGCCAGCGCGTCTCGACCTGGTCCTTGACCTCGTCGATGCCGCGCTCGCGCGATGGCGTAATGCCGAGCACGTCGAACCAGACATAGCCGCCATTGAACTGGATCGGATCATTGTCGACGCCGACGTCGCTGGAAAAGGCCTGCGTGACTACATTGAGACCCTGCGGAATGCCGGTCACGGGCTGGCCGTTCGGCGCGCGGCCGGAGCGGTCGATGGCGTCGATGGTGACGGAGCCCAACCCGAGTTTTTGAGCGGCCTCGACCACGCCGGCGCCGCCGCCGCGCTCGTCTTCCATCTTGTCGTGAAGGCTTGCGATCTGGGTGCGGGCGCGCTCGGCTGCGATCTCGCGCTTCAACTGGGGCGCGATGCTCTCATAGCGGGCCTGGGTGCCCGGCTCGATCTTGCCGACCTTGACAAGGGCCGTGCCGAACCGGCCCTGCGCCGGCTGGCTGACGGTGTCCGGCGCAAGCGAAAATGCCGCGTCGGCGATCGCGGGGTCGATCATGGAAGACTTCGCAATGATACCGAGATCGACGTCCGACGGGTTGAGCCCGCGTTCCTTCGCCAGGTCGTCGAACGACAGCCCCGACGCGATGCGGCCTCGCGCCGCCTGAGCTTCTTCGACGTTTGGAAATACGATCTGCGAAACCTGACGGCGTTCCGGCGTCGAAAGCCTGTCGCGGCGCTCCTCGAAGATCTTTTTGGCGTCCTCGTCGGAGACCGTGGTCCATTTCCCGATCTCGTCGGGGGTGATGATGGCAAAGGAAATCTTGCGGTATTCGGGCGCGCGGAACTGGGTCTTGTGATCGTCGAAATAGGCCGCCAATGCCTCCGGTGAAGGCGGGTCGATCGTGCCTGCCTGCGCGGCGTCAAGCTTGACGTATTCGATGGTGCGCTGCTCGGTCTGGAAGCGGACCAGTGCATCGATCATGGTTTTCGGCGGCTCGAGCCCGGCGGTAATGGTGTTGGCGATCTGGCGGCGCAGCGAGACCCGCCGCTGCTCGGCGATGTAGCGCCCTTCGGTGTAGCCGACCTGCCGGATGGTCGCCTGGAAGCGCGCCGGATCGAAGGCGCCTGAGACGCCCTTGAAATTCGGATCGCTAGTGATCATCCGCATGGTTTGGGCGTCGGACTGGCCAAGGCCGAGCTGCCGCGCGTTGTCGTCAAGCGCTGCCTCCGCGATCACCTGCTGCAGCACCTGCCGGTCGAGGCCGAAGGCGCGCGCCTGGTCCATGGTCACCGGCCGGCCGACCTGGCGGCCGATCTGCTGCAGCTTCTCGGTGTACAGCTGGCGGAACTGCTCGGTCGAAATCTCGGTACGGCCGATCTTGGCCAGCGTCGATTGCCCGAATCCCTTGAAGATGTCGGCAATGCCCCAGACGGCGAAGCTGATGATCAGCACGCCCATCACCGTGGCCATGACCAGCTTGCCGAGCCAGTTTGATGAGGCTTTGCGTATTCCTCGAAGCATGGGTCCAACTTATTTGGCAGGAGGGAACCGGTTCGCCGGGACGCTTAAGTCCGCGAGAGGGCGTCACCGAGTTGATGCCGTATCATAAAGTGGCAGCCCTCCCGTCGCAACCTCGGCGGGGCGGCGAATTGAAGCGGTTTAACGATCGTTAAGGCGCCGAACCGTATCTGGTCCCGGCCGCTGCGTTCTGCTAGCGCTGGCCGGCACGCCTTTGCGAGTTTGCGAGATTCCCCCATGACTGACGCCATTCGGCCGCTGATCGCCGGCAACTGGAAAATGAACGGCCTGAAACGCTCGATGGCGGAGTTCGAAGCCATGATCGCCGGCGCCGGATTGGTAATCGCGAAGGCCGATCTGCTGGTCTGCCCGCCAGCGACCCTGCTGGCCCTCTTCGCAGAAAAGACCGGGGGCATCTTTCCGGCGGACCGCAAGGCTCTTGCGGTCGGCGCACAGGATTGTCATCCCAAGCCTTCCGGCGCCCATACCGGCGATATCTCCGCGGAAATGCTGGCCGACGCCGGCGCCAGCGCGGTCATCCTCGGCCACTCCGAGCGCCGCGCCCACCACGGCGAAACCGATGCGCTGGTGCGGCAAAAGGCCGAAGCGGCGTGGCGGGCAGGGCTCACCGCCATCGTCTGCATCGGCGAAACCCAGGCGCAGCGCGACGCCGGGCAGACGTTGCACATTTGCGGCGAGCAGCTCGGCGGCTCGCTGCCGGACGGCGCGACGGCGGCCAATCTCGTGGTGGCCTATGAACCCGTCTGGGCGATCGGCACGGGCCTAACGCCGATGGCTGAAGATGTCGAGCAAGTTCATCAGTTTATACGGGATACCCTCACGGCCCGGTTCAACGAAGAAGGAGCCCAAATCCGTATCCTATATGGAGGCTCGGTGAAGCCATCCAACGCAGCGGAATTGATGGCCGTCCGCAATGTCAACGGTGCGCTGGTGGGCGGCGCAAGCCTCAAAGCGGCCGATTTCCTTGCGATTGCGGCCGGGTGTCCCTAACTAAGCGGCGATGCGGCGCGGGGGTGACAATGCCCTGGTCAATCGTGTAGACACCGCGCGACTTCAAACCCCGCAAGCCCCATTGCGTTGCCGGCCTCCGGCGACCTCTGGCTTGTGATGGAAGGTTACAGATGCAGACTGTCGTTATTGTGGTCCACCTGATGCTCGTCGCGGCCTTGATTGCGACGGTGCTGCTGCAGAAATCCGAGGGCGGCGGCCTCGGGATGGGTGGAGGCGGCGGGTTTATGTCCAGCCGCGGGACCGCCAACCTGCTGTCGCGCACCACTGCGGTGCTTGCGGTGGGTTTTTTCCTCACCAGTCTGGTGCTGTCGTGGCTCGCCAGCTATGACCGCAAGCCGAGTTCGATCATCCCCAGCGATCCGGCATCGCAGTCGCAGCCGGCGACGCCGATTTCCCCGCCGCAGGGCGGCGGCATTCTGGATTCGCTGAAGAAATCCGATGAGCGCCAGCAGAACCAGCCGGCGCCCTCGGGCCCCCAGGCGCCCCGATCGCAATAACAATAAAGCAGTGCGGCCATGCAGGACGAAGGCTAGCGTCCTGCATCAGCAGTCTCCATCAAGAGACTGACAACACTTTGTTTTTGACGTCACCCACAGCGAACCGGTTTCCCCGCTCGGAGATTGCGATTCGTTTTGGCGAATCGGGCGGGTAGCCTTAAAGGTTAAGTCCCATGGCGCGGTACATATTCATCACCGGCGGCGTGGTCTCCTCGCTCGGGAAAGGTCTGGCTTCGGCCGCGCTCGGCGCGCTGCTGCAGGCACGCGGCTACAAGGTCCGACTGCGCAAGCTCGACCCCTACCTCAATCTCGATCCCGGAACGATGTCGCCATACCAGCACGGCGAAGTGTTCGTGACCGATGATGGCGCCGAGACCGACCTCGATCTCGGACATTACGAGCGTTTCACCGGACGCCCCGCCACCAAGCGGGACAATATCACCACCGGGCGCATCTATCAGGACATCCTGACCAAGGAGCGCCGCGGCGATTATCTCGGCGCCACCATCCAGGTGATCCCGCACGTCACCAACGCCATCAAGGATTTCATCCTCGACAGCAACGATGCTTACGATTTCGTGCTGTGCGAGATCGGCGGCACCGTCGGCGATATCGAGGGCCTGCCGTTCTTCGAGGCGATCCGCCAGATCAAGAACGACCTGCCGCGCGGCCACGCCATCTACGTCCATTTGACGCTGTTGCCCTATATTCCGAGCGCCGGTGAGCTAAAGACAAAACCGACCCAGCATTCGGTCAAGGAGCGGCGGTCGATCGGCATCCAGCCCGATATTCTGCTGTGCCGCACCGACCGTCCGATCCCGAAGGAAGAGCGCCGCAAGCTCGGCCTGTTCTGCAATGTGCGTGAGAGCGCGGTGATCGAGGCGCGCGACGTCGACAACATCTACGCCGTGCCGGAGGCCTATCACGCCGCCGGCCTCGACGACGAGGTGCTGGCGGCGTTCGGCATCGAGCCCAGGATTCCCCCGGCGCTGCAGAGCTGGAACGTCATCAACGAGCGGGTCCGCAATCCGGAAGGCGCCGTCACCATCGCCATCGTCGGCAAATACACCGGCATGAAGGACGCCTACAAATCGCTGATCGAGGCGCTGAGCCACGGCGGCATCGCCAACAAGGTCAAGGTCAATCTCGACTGGATCGAGAGCGAGGTGTTCGAGAACGAAGACCCCGCGCCATTCCTCGAGCACGTCAACGGCATCCTGGTGCCCGGCGGTTTCGGCCAGCGCGGCGCCGAGGGCAAGATCCGCGCGGCACAGTTCGCGCGGGAGCGCGACGTCCCGTATTTCGGCATCTGTTTCGGAATGCAGATGGCGGTGATCGAGGCGGCGCGAAACCTGGTCGGCATCGAGGACGCCAATTCGACCGAGTTCGGGCCGACGCCCGAGCCGCTGGTTGGTTTGATGACGGAATGGCTGCGCGGCAACGAGCTGGAGAAGCGTTCGAAGGCCGGCGACCTCGGCGGCACCATGCGGCTCGGCGCCTATCCTGCGACGCTGCGGCGTGGCAGCCGGGTGTCGGATATCTATGGCGGCGCCACCGAAATCTCGGAGCGCCACCGCCACCGCTATGAGGTCAACACCGCCTACAAGGACCGCCTCGAGCAGCACGGCCTGCGGTTCTCCGGTTCGTCCCCCGACGGCGTGCTGCCGGAGATCGTCGAATACGAGGATCACCCGTGGTTCATCGGGGTGCAATTCCACCCCGAACTGAAGTCGCGGCCATTCGAACCGCACCCGCTGTTCGCGTCCTTTGTGCAGGCGGCGGTGGTGCAGTCGCGACTGGTGTAGGACGGCTCAGCCGATCAGCTCGCCTTCTTCGCAATCTTGCGCAGGGCCTCGTCAATCTTCGACTGCCAGCCTGGGCCCTTGGCTTTGAAGTAGGAAATCACCTCGGGGCTCAGCCTGATCGACACCGCAACCTTGGTCGGCGCTTTCTGCGGCCCACGGCGGATGCGGGCGAGGATTTCCGGCGTGAGGTCTTTGACCTTGATAGGGGGGTCAAAATACGTTGCCCTCGCAAAATCTTCTTCGGTCCATTCCGGATTGTCGTCGTCGAAGACGGGCTCTTTCAGCTTACGGGGCATAGCGCGTCAACTCCTGGCATGAGCATGTCGTAGACTGATCGGCCGGCGCGCATCGTCACGCATCGTAAAGACCAGGCAATGCGGCAGGCCATCCAACAATCCGTAGGCGCGATAGCGCGGTTCGCCTTAGTCGAACCGGCTGTCGGGAACTGTGGCGGAAATTTTTAGATCAACCCATCGGGCAAGCGAGATGCGATGCTTCGCGAGATTGATCGATTCTTCGGTCGGGTCGAAATCAGACATTATCGTATATACGATCTGCTGTAAATGCCCGTCTACTAACACGCAGTTGCGTCTGCATCGTTTGCGCGCAAGACATCCCCCCAACCACCCGCTATAACCGCCGCGCAAGAAAACGGAGGAAACCTATGATTTGCGAGATGCGCGTCTATCGCTGCCTGCCGGGCCGGTTGCCGGCGCTGCTGAAGCGCTTTGAGAACACCACGCTGAAACTCTGGGACAAGCACGGCATCAAGCAGGCCGGCTTCTTCACCACGCTGATCGGTGAATCCAATCAGGAATTGACCTATTTCCTAGCATGGGAATCGCTCGCCGACCGCGAGAAGAAATGGAACGCGTTTCAGAGCGATCCGGATTGGATCGACGCGCGCGCCAAGAGCGAGGCGGATGGCCAGATCATCGGCAATATCGTCAGCCAGCTGCTGGTGCCCACCGCGTTCTCGTCGGTGAAATGAGCTGAAGGCGAGTACCCGCACGATGCCGAGGGGGCTCGACCATATCGTGCACGCCGTCCGCGATCTCGACGCGGCGGCGGAATTCTATTCCCGCGCCGGCTTCACCGTCGGCGCGCGCAATCGTCACGCCTGGGGGACGCACAACCATATCGTTCAGTTTCCCGGGGTGTTCATCGAGCTGATCGCAATCGGCGAACCCGAACTGATCAGGATCGGCGCCCCCGGGACATTCTCGTTCGGCGCCTTCCTGCGCGATTTTCTTGCGCGCGAAGAGGGGTTGGCGATGCTGGTGCTGGAAGGCAAGGGCGCGCCTGCGGACGCTGCAGCGTTTCGCGAAGCCGGCATCGGCGATTTCAAGCCGTTCAACTTTGAGCGCGAGGCGACGCGCCCCGACGGGTCGCCGACCAAGGTCGGGTTCTCGCTGGTGTTTGCGGCCGACGAAAAAGCTCCCGACATCGGGTACTTTACTTGCCAGCAACACCATCCGGAGAATTTCTGGAATCCGGCCTTCCAGCGCCATCCCAACGGCGCAGCGGGCATCGCGGGAATCGTTATGGCCTCCAGCAACCCCGGAGACCATCGCCACTTCATCAGCGCGTTTTCGGGCGAGCGTCATATCGAGGCCGACGCAAACGGCATTTCCGCCACGACGCCGCGCGGCATCATCCAGGTCATGAATCCTTCCGCCTATCGCGCAACTACGGGGACCGAAGCCCCGGACCTCGCGCGTGGAGCACATCTTGCGGCCATACGCTTCATCGTCCGTGACAAGGCGGCCGCGACGTCGGCGCTAAAAGGCGGCGGCATCGCCGCCACCGAATGCGACGCCGGCATTGTCGTGCCGCCGGACGGGGCATATGGCGCAACCCTGATCTTCGAGGCATCCAAATAGGTTGATCCGGCCGACGCTGCCCGGCATGGTCCGGCCAGAAGAGGAAGCATGTTGAATACCAGTATTTCAGCCGCACCGGTGGTTACCGCTGGCAGTGTGACATTCGGCAATGGCCTGCCGATCTCGATCATCGCCGGTCCGTGCCTGCTGGAAAGCCGCGCGCATGCGCTGGAGGTGGCATCCGCGCTGAAGGAAATTGCGGCGCGTCTGAAGATCGGGCTTGTCTACAAGACTTCGTTCGACAAGGCCAACCGCACCAGCGCGTCAGCAGCGCGCGGCATCGGCCTCCAACAGGCGCTGCCGATTTTTGCGGAAATTCGCTCGTCGCTCGGAATCCCCGTGCTCACCGATGTCCACGAGGTCTCGCAATGCGCCGAGGTCGCGCAGGCCGTCGACGTGCTGCAGATTCCGGCCTTCCTGTGCCGGCAGACCGACCTGCTGCTGGCGGCGGCGGCAACCGGCAAGGTCGTCAACGTCAAAAAGGGCCAGTTTCTGGCTCCCTGGGACATGGCCAACGTGGTGGCCAAGATCACCGGCGCCGGCAACCGCAATGTGCTGGTGACCGAGCGCGGGGCCTCGTTCGGCTACAACACGCTGGTTTCCGACATGCGCGCGCTGCCGATCCTGGCGCGCACCACCGGCGCGCCGGTGATTTTCGACGCCACCCATTCGGTGCAGCAGCCCGGCGGCAAGGGAACATCGTCCGGCGGCGAGCGCGAATTCGTCCCGGTGCTGGCGCGCGCCGCGGTCGCGGTCGGCGTTGCCGGGGTGTTCCTCGAAACCCATCCCGATCCCGATTCCGCGCCCTCCGACGGTCCCAACATGGTGCCGCTACGCGAGTTCGAAGCGCTGCTGCGGACGCTGATGGCATTCGACGCGCTCGCTAAGCAGGTCTGAACCGCAAATACCGTCCGCAGTCGCGCGCGCGACGGTTCGTGAGCGGCGCTGGTGTTAACTTGGCTTGTTGCAGGGGATTGGGGGCCCGTTGCATGTTGTAACCGGACATACCACATTCTTTGCGTTCGGTTGACAGCCTTGACGAAATACGAACGCTGGCCGCGAATCGGAGGCTTCCAAGGAGCTTGAATCATGCCTAAAATCGTTTCCGCGGGAACAGATGCGCCGGCATCCGATCCATATGAGCATGGGCCGCTTCGTGCCGAACGTATCCCGCCGGGGAATTACACCGCCAAGTTCCTGAATGATTTAAAGGTTCAAAACCAGGTAGCGCCGGTGGATGAGAACTGGGACCCTAGCCGGTCCAGCCTGCCACCGCGCGTCAACTGGGTGATTTATCCCAACGGCGATCTTGAACGAGTAGGCTTCGACTGATCGCCTGCCGGCGGCTTCGCTGACGTACCAATAGTGAGCCCTCGGTAAAGATAATAGCGGGCGGGCCTCACCTTATCCGCCCGGCTATGCAGCCATTCAGACGCAGGCGAAACCAGGTCCGTCCTGCTTGCAGAACCCGCAAGCGAAATGGTTTCTCTTCAGCACCTGCTTGCCGCCCTCTGCCACCAGGGAATGTGTTGCGCGTCCTGAATCCTTGGCGCCCATTTCTCCCAGCCGCCGGGTCGCCGTCCCGAGATCGATTTCCCGGCGCTGGATCAGGCCTTCAACGAAGAGCTGCATGGCGGTGTCCGCGCCGAGCGCGCTGTCCGCTTCAGCGCCGACCATTGCCGACGCAACTTCGAACCGCTGCTTCTGCACGGGCGCGTGAACGTCAATGGTAAGCCCCCCGATCGAGATCGGCCTGCTCGGAAGTTCGGGCGTCTCGCCGTAACCCAACCGGAAGCCGTCGTCGACGACTTCGCCTTCGTATGCATACACCGTCGGAGAACCCATCGCCGCGTCCGAGTGGACGATGTTGTCAGCGACCATGACCGCTCCGCGCTGGCGGCCGACCGCTTTCGGAATCGGCGCATCGGCCATCGCTACCGCGGAATCGACCGACAGGATGCCGCGCTCGAGGAAGGCGCTCGTCAGCGCTGGCCGGTTTCGACCGCCGAAGCGAGCCAGGTCGGCCTGGATCATCGCCGCCGCGACCTGACTGAAATACCCTGTCGTGACCGTCGCGGCGAGAACGGCATCGACAACGAGCTGACCGAGATCGCGGCTCACCGCGAGCAGGTTGGCCTCATTGGGAACACCGGTCGCGGTGAACATTCGGGCGAGCACATCGAGGAATGCACCGGTGAACACGCGCGAGAATGAATGCGGTCTTGACGACAGCAGGTTCGCGGGCGCGGACGGTGGAACCGTGTCGATCCGCCGATAAAAAAAGTGGTTCGCAGCGTTGCGTAACGAGTCGCGGTCGACCAGATCCGGTCTGGTTTGGCGAATGGCCCAGCCAAGTTGTTCGGCGAGCCGCGAGAGCCGTGAGTTGGCGTTCAGCCGGCCGCTGGTCTCAGTGATAATGCTCTGGCGCGTCGATGGAAACTGAAGTGCGACCAGCATCGCGCTGATGTCTCCGAACGCCTCGTGGAAAGCGCTGGCCTCGGCATCGCCTGCGTTGAAGAGTTGCGGCCGCAACGCGTCCAGCACCGCATGTCCCAACTCGTGGCACACAATATCGGGGCTTTCGCCGGAATAGATGTCGATACCAGCACTTGCGACCCTGCTCTTGTAAAAGTGAAGTCCGTCAATCCGGCGGTATTGTGCGTTGAGGTCGTCAATCGCATCCACGAGAATAACCCGCATCGGGTTGGAGGTGGACCACGTCGTGCCGGCCGGAAGCAGTGCCCCCCAGAAATTGATTCCGCGGTTGATCGCTTCCGACGCCACCCAATAACGAAAGCCGTCCGTGCCGGGGCTGTAGCGCGCCACCGGCAATTGCGGCTCGACAACGGCCGTTCGCAGCCTGGGATTTGTATTGGTCGCCAAAGCGACTGCCGTCACAGCCGCCCGAGGTGGATTTACCGTCGGCGCCAATTCGCTGAAGGGATCATCCCATGTGTTGATTTCTACCGCGGCCGCTGGTCCCGGAGCGACGCCACCGGCCGGGACGAGTTGTTGCAACTGGTTGCCAACCGTCGTCAGCGCCTCCGTGACCTGCTTCAGCGCACCGATGACCTGCGCAAGATCGACTTGTCCTGACGGCGCTCCTTCGGGTTCGTTTCGTCTTTCGCCTGCCTTCGGTTCGACCTTTTTCGCCATCGCTCCCTCCACTGGAATAAAGCTTGCCGTTACCGTGTCTCAAGCATAGGCGACCAGATTCATGTCAGACGTGGCCATGCCGCGTGCACGTGCGTGTCATGATTAGGACTTCCAGGGCCAAGGACCTCGGTTGCACCGAGCTCGCGGCAGCGCGTCTTGAAGGCGGCGAGAGCCGGATGCGCGGCGCTGATCCGCCGGCCGTTGACGACATTGAAATCGGCGGCGATGCCGGCGTAGTGCCGCGAGTTGGAATTGTGCGAGCCGCCGCAGATTTCGGAGACGGAGAATGTATATTGTTCGGCCAGGGCGAGCATCCCCCGCAGCAACCGTCCATCCAGCATGACGACCCCACCGGGTGCGGTGCCATAACTGCTGCGGTGGGCCGGCCCGCCCGCAGCCATATCGGCAATATTCTGCCGCGCATTGGCTTGATCCTCTACGCCGGACGAATGAACCGTCGCCAGGGTGATGCCGGGATGATTTAGAATGGCGGTGGCGAGCGAGGCCATCGCTGCTGGCGCTTGCAGCAGCACTCGATGCGACCGTGCGGGCGGCGAAAGTATCGTCGCTCCAGATTTCTTCGTAACCCTCTTTTTCGGATTGCACGCCAAGATACGGGATGTCGTCGGCACTCGCGGCGGCGGCAGCCATTCCCATGCCGGCATCCACCGGAGTGCCATTGGCGATGATCGGCAGGAGGCTTAGGTCCCAGTTGCCGCGCCCGATCTCGCGTGCCAGGTCGCGGGTACGGTAGGCGCTGGCGCGAACCGCCGGCCGGTGGTGGTTCAGAAGCCAGTTGTTCCGAACGTCGACATATTGGCGGATCCAGACCTGCTCGTTGCCACCCCGCGCCGGCGGCAGTTCGGGGAAGCGCGAACGCAGAAAATCAAGAATGCCGCCGCTATGAATGAAGGAGTCGTAGATGACGAGAGCGGACAGCGCTTGCGCGAATCCGTTCGCGCCGGCCCAGCTCATGGCTGGTTGAAAGTAGCGACGGTCGAAGAACACGTCCTGCGTCTGGCGCATCACGGGATCTTCCGCGCCGGCCCGGCGGAGCAAAGTCTTGAAGTTGGAATTGTCGACCAAGGCCGTTCGACCGATCAAAGGCACGAATTCGCGCAGGTCGTCTGAGAAGCGTCCGCCCGCATTGAGATACATCTGCACGAGTTCGCGCAGATTTCCGTATTCGGTCGTCTGCGAGCGCCCGTAAGTGATCTGCCGAATATCGTTCGGCCCATCTTCGAAGATGCTGATCGATTGCAGTTAGGCATTAATGGCTTGCGACAGGTTGACGCGGAAGGCGTACGCGACGCAAAGTCCGCGGCAATGAACAGTTCCACTGAATTCAAAATGCACTCCGCCGCCTATCGACGCGTCCTGGCGTGCGGGGCTGCGGCCGCATGAAGCCGCACATGCCGCCGGTCCTGAATATCATCGCGCTGGCGACGTTTGCAGCGAGCCTGTCGGCGCGGGCGCTGGATCCGGTGCTGCCGCATGTCGCCGAGGATTTCGGCGTCAGCATCGCGACGGCTGCGAGTTTTGCAGCCGTCTTCGCATTCACCTTCGCCATCGTGCAGCCGGTGCTTGGAGCAGCGGCGGACCTGTTCGGCAAGGCGCGGCTGATGATCGCCTGCCTGGTGCTGCTTGGGCTCGCCAGCATCCTCGGCGCGTTGTCGACGTCGTTTCCGATGCTGTTCGCAACGCGCATCCTCGCCGGCATCGGCTCCGGCGGCGTGTTTCCGATCGCGCTGGGCCTCACCAGCGATCTGGTCGCGCCGGACAAGCGGCAGGTCGCGATCGGCCGCACGCTCGCCGGCGCCATGACCGGCAACCTGCTGGGCGCGTCCGCCTCCGGTCTGATCGGCGATCTTCTCGGATGGCGCGGCGTGCTCGCGGTGCTCGGCGTGCTGGTGATCGCGGCCTCGATCGCGGTCGCCATCGGCTTCCGCGGCGCGGCGCTGACACCGGCGCCCAGAACGAATTTCTCGATGCTCAAACAGGGCTACAGAACGATCTTCGCCAATGCGAATGCGCCGGTTTGCTATTCGGCGGTCTTTATCGAGGGCTGCTGCGTGCTCGGGTTGTTTCCGTTCATCGCGGCGCTCCTGTTCGAACTCGGTGTGACGAGCCTGTCGATCGCAGGCGTCGTCATCGCCGGCTTCGCCGTCGGCGGCCTGTTCTATACCATCAGCGTGTCGCGATTCCTGCCGCGGCTTGGCGTCAAGGGCATGATGATATCGGGCGCAACCCTGGTCGGGCTGCAGCTTGGCGTCATCGCATTGGGCCCTGGCTGGACCATCCAGGCCTTGAGCCTGCTGTTCATGGGCTGGGGCTTTTACATGATCCACGGATGCCTGCAGGTGTTTGCCAGCGAACTCTCGGCCACCGCCCGCGCCACCGCGCTGTCGCTGCATTCTTTCTTTTTCTTCATGGGTCAAACCATCGGACCGATCGCCTACGGTTTCGGTCTGGCATATCTCGGCAAAATTCCGACGCTGCTTACCAGTGCGGCCATCATGATCGCGCTGGGCTTTGTCTGCGCACGGCTGTTGCGGCAGACGAGGCCCGCGGATGCCGCGGCAGCCTGAGCGGCGGATCTCGCTCCGCCGCAAACGCGCGGTGTCGCCGCATCGGCGATCAAGAATGATCCGGCACACCATGAAGACCGAATTATTTGCAAAGCTTGGTCCGGATCGGCCTGCCACTGGCTTCACGGAAAGGTAACACGAATGCGGCAAGCGACGGGCTGTTTCGCTGACCCGTCAGTCCTGCCGCATCGTGTGCCAGTTCGGATGAACGGATCGCCATCCGAAACCCAAGCCTATGTGCGAACGTAGCGGTAGATATTCCCGGCCGAGTTGACGCCCCATACCGCGCCGTCGACGCCCGCCCCAATGTCGGAAAGGCCGCCCGGTATCTGGACCCAAGGAGTGGCATCGTCCTGCGTGTAGGCGTAAATGTTGGCGGCCGAGTTGACGCCCCAAACATTGGTTCTGGATCCGGCGGATATTCCCTTGAGGCCGCCGCCGATTTGCGTCCAGCTTCCAGTGTCGGCGTATCTGTAGATATTCCCCGCCGAATTGACGCCCCACACGGTACCGTCCGCGGCCGCCCCGATGTCCGAGAGTCCGCCTGGGATCTGGATCCAGGGGTTAGCATCGTTTTGGGTGTAGCGGTAGATGTTGCCAGCCGCATTGACGCCCCACACGTTGGTCTTGGACCCGACCGAGATGCGGGTCAGGCCTCCTGGAATGAGCTTCCAGGACCCGTCTTCCATGTATCGGTAGATATTTCCCGCCGAGTTGACCCCCCACACGGTGCCATCGGCGGCCGACCCAATATCCGAAAGCGCCCCGGGTATCTGGACCCAGTCGCCGGCACCTAAAGTGCTGTAGCGATAGATGTTGTGGGCCGCGTTGACACCCCACACGTTGGTTTCGGATCCTGCCGATATGCGGACGAGGGCTCCTGGTATCTGTTTCCACGCTGTCATGACAAAAATCTCCAAAAAATTGCATGTTGAAATACTAACAACCTATATTTGAATTGCGCGAATTCAAAGTCAAGTTGTCTTTTTGATAATATTCAACGTTAGGATCACGAATGCGAGGGCAAGGGGGATCGGCCGGGTATGCGGCAAATACGCCATGACCGCACGTAGCGGAATGCGTTGCCAGACGATCCAAACGCTGAGCTAGATGCCGCGGCAAGTGGTCGGCGCGTGAAGGGGATCTTTCCCGACGTAGTCGAACGCGCAACTTTTTTGATGCGCAGGATCAACCCCGGCCGCGATAGGGCGCGACGCCCTGGTCCGGAACCCACATGCCCTTCGGCAGCTTGCCGGTCTGCCAGAACACGTCGATGGGAATGCCGCCGCGCGGGTACCAGTAGCCGCCGATGCGCAGCCATTTCGGTTTGATTTCGGCGGCGAGCCGCTTGCCGATCGCAACCGTGCAGTCCTCATGGAGTGCTCCGTGATTGCGGAAGCTCGCGACAAAAAGCTTTAGCGATTTCGACTCCAGCAGCCATTGTCCCGGCACATAATCGATCACCAGATGGGCAAAATCCGGCTGCCCCGTGACCGGACAGATCGAGGTGAATTCCGGCACCGCGAAACGCACCAGATAGTCGGTGCCGGTTTGCGGATTGGGCACGCCGTCGATCTGCGCTTCCTCGGGCGTGCGCGGCCATGGCACCGCGCGGCCGAGCTGCAAGCTTGGTGATTTCGGCGATTTACTGGGCTTCCTGGACATGGTGGTCTCCGTTGATCCTCTGATAGCCAATCGTAGGGCTGAGGTCACGAGGTTACCGGTGCTGTTGTGGCTGGGATAATAATCGAAACGTCACGCACGGGGCTGCGTTGCTGGCAAGACTCCGACCGGAATGCATTTGCCGCCATGCACGCGCACCCGGAGGTGATGGCTGATGCCGGCGGGCCGCTCGACCGCGCAACGAGCGATGCGAAGTTCGACCGCTACGTCGCGGCGTTCGAGCAATACGGGTTCACGCGCTGGGCGGTGGAAAATCTGCGGGGCGGTTTTCTTGGCTACGCCGGGGTCATGCCTTCGCGGCCTGTCCATCCGCTCGGTCCCCATGTGGATATCGGCTGGCGGCTGGTGCGACCCGCATGGGGGCATGGATACGCCAGTGAGGCCGCGGGGGCGGCACTGCACGATGCCTTCAGCCGCTGCGGGCTGACCGAAGTCCTCGCTTATGCCTCCCCCGACAATTCCAGATCGCAGGCTGTGATGGACCGCTTGGGCTTGCGACGTGATGCGGCGCGCGACTTCATCACGCAGTACAATGATATCGGGACCTGGCACGGATGGGTGTGGGTCGGCCGTCCTGCATAAGCGCACCATCATCAACGCGACGCGGGATCCGTCAGAAAACGGACCAGTTCCTGCCGCTGCGCCGCATCCTCGATGCCGCGCATCGACATCCACAGACCCGGAAATATTTCCGCCGGATCGGCGAGAAAAGCATCGAGCCGCCGTGCATCCCAGTGCAAACCGTCATCGCGCGCCCTGCGCAGGACCGGCGAATAATCGAAGGCCGTATCGCCGCCGATCCTGCGTCCGATCAGGCCGGCGAGATTGGGACCGGGCAGGCCTCGCTCCGCCGGATCGAGGCTGTGGCAGGCACGGCAGGGCGCGAACAGGTGGGCGCCGCTTTCTTCTGCGGTCGCCGGAGCGGCCGTCAGCACTGCGAGCAGCAGCAGACCCGCGAAAAACCTCACGCCGGCGCGACGGTCTGGATCACCACCAGCCGGTTGGTGCCGGATTCGCCGCCCCATGTTTCACCGGGCCTGCCGTCCATCTGCCGTACATTCGCGCTCGCTTTGTCACTCGGGAACGAATTGAATTTTTCAGTCAGCGGATCGAAACGCACGATCGCGTTGGCCGAGAAATCGGTGAGCCAGACCTTGTCCTTGTGATCGACATAGACCGCATAGGTGCGCGGGTTGCTGCCCGGCAGCTTCCAGGCCTTCCATGAGCCGTCGGCCGGATCGTGCACCGAGACGTTGCCGCTGTTCCACTCGCTGACCCAGATGCGGCCCTTGGAGTCCGACCATACCCGGCGCGCCCCCTGATCCTTGGTCGGCGGCTCGACGATGGTGGCGTTGCCCGTTGCAAGATCGATACGCGCGATGTGGCTGCCGGCCAGCGAGGCATACCAGACCTCGCCCTTGGGCGTGATGGTCATGCCGTAAGGCCCGCGGCCGCGCGGCGCCTTGAACACAGTCATGTCCCCCGACTTCGGATCGAGCCGGCCGTAAATGCCGCTCTGTCCGGTGAACCAGTAGATGCCGCTCTTGTCGAACACCGCGGTGTTAAGATTGGCGTAGGCGGCGCTTTCGGGAAGCTTGAACAGCGTCACCTTGTGATCCGCCGGATCGACGCGGGCGATCGCATTCTGTCCGCCTTCGGTGACCCACGGCGCGCCGTCCGGTCCGATAATGACCCCGTGGGGCGCGGCGCCCCTGCCGAGATCGACCAGCTTGAATGAGCCATCCCGCGGATCGAGCCGCCCTAGCGTGCCGTTGCGCTGGCCGCAGAACCAGATCGTGCCGTCCGGCGACGGCGTGACGTCGCGCGAGCCCATGCCGGCGGCGACTGGATAATATTTTACCCGGAACGGACTTTCCTGTGCGGCGGCGCCGCCCAGCAGCGCAGGCGTGGCGAGGATCCCGGCGGTTGAAGCGAGAAACTGGCGGCGATTCATTGCGTTACCCCGGCTCTGTGAGAGAAAGGCTTTGGACGCGTCGATCGACCTCAGCTTAGCACAATCCGACCGGCTCTGCGCATTTGGCAGGCAGCCCGCGAGCGTTCACATTTCCTTGCGCGCCGTGTATGACCCGCCCAGCCAGCCCGAACCACGCAGGAAAAATGCCATGACAGCGATCGTCGACATCATCGGCCGCGAAATTCTCGACAGCCGCGGCAATCCCACGGTTGAGGTCGATGTGGTGCTGGAGGACGGATCATTGGGCCGCGCGGCGGTGCCATCGGGCGCCTCCACCGGCGCCCATGAAGCCGTGGAGCTTCGCGACGGCGACAAGGCCCGCTATCTCGGCAAGGGCGTGCAGAAGGCGGTCGAGGCCGTCAACGGCGAAATCTTCGACGCGCTCGGCGGCATGGACTCCGAGCAGCAGGTGCAGATCGACCAGGCCATGATCGCGCTCGACGGCACGCCGAACAAGAGCCGGCTCGGCGCCAATGCCATCCTCGGCGTCTCCCTTGCGGTCGCCAAGGCGTCGGCCGAATCCTTCGACATGCCGCTGTACCGTTATGTCGGCGGCACCTCGGCGCGGACGCTGCCGGTGCCGATGATGAACATCATCAATGGCGGCGTGCATGCCGACAATCCGATCGATTTCCAGGAATTCATGGTCATGCCGGTCGGCGCCAATACCTTTGCGGAGGCGCTGCGCTGCGGCTCCGAAATTTTCCACACGCTGCGCGGCGAGCTGAAGAAAGCCGGCCACAACACCAATGTCGGCGACGAAGGCGGCTTTGCGCCGAACCTGCCGTCGGCCGACGCAGCGCTCGAATTCGTCATGGGCGCGATCGGCAAGGCCGGCTACAAGGCGGGCTCCGACGTCATGCTGGCGCTGGACTGCGCCGCCACCGAGTTCTTCAGGGACCGCGCTTACGTCTATGGCGGCGAGAACAAGACCCGCAGCTGTTCCGAGCAGGCAAAATATCTCGCCGACCTGGCGTCGCGCTATCCGATCGTCTCCATCGAGGACGGCATGAGCGAAGACGACATGGAAGGCTGGAAGGAACTGACCGATTTGATCGGCGGCAAGTGCCAGCTCGTGGGCGACGACCTGTTCGTCACCAATGTGACGCGGCTCGCCGACGGCATCAAACACGGCCGCGCCAACTCCATCCTGGTCAAGGTCAACCAGATCGGCACGCTGACCGAAACGCTCTCCGCGGTCGAGATGGCCTTCAAGGCCGGCTACACGGCGGTGATGTCGCACCGCTCCGGCGAAACCGAGGATTCCACCATCGCCGACCTCGCCGTCGCCACCAATTGCGGGCAGATCAAGACCGGTTCCCTGGCGCGCTCCGACCGCACCGCCAAATACAATCAGCTGTTGCGCATCGAGCAGCAGCTCGGGGGCCAGGCGACATACGCGGGCAGGGCGGCGCTGAAGGCGTTGGCGTAATGAGCGCCGCCGGGCTGTCGGTTGCGTGAAGTTGTAGCTCGTGATCGGTCGCCTTTGTCGAGGTTTCGGAGAAGACGGGCGGCGGGGACGGTTTCGCCGACGTGGGCTGCTCTGAGTGGACTTCCGGCTCGAAACACGGATAAGCTGTGCGCCATCGTCATTCACCTGGCTGGGGATGCCATGCGCCCGTTCGACGAGGAACAACAGTCATTTAACAAGAGTTCGCTTGACGAAGAGACGCTGCTGAGCGGACAGTTCTGGGGCGAACTACGCGTCTTTCTGGCAGTGGCAAAGACGAAATCGTTTAACAGGGCCGCGGAGATCACCAACACCAGCCAGCCGACCGTGAGCCGGCAGGTCAAGCGTCTCCAGGACGTGGTGGGTTCGCAGCTTTTCATCTCGACACCGCGCGGCGTAAAACTTACCCAAAAGGGAGAAGCGCTTGCGCAGGCCCTGTCGCGGCTCGATCACACGCTCTTTTCCATTACCAGTGACTTAAAGGCGGAGAGCCGTGAAGCGGAGGGGACGGTGCGCGTCAGCATCACGGACGGGCTGAATGCGTTTTTTGCCGCGCCGGCGCTGGTGCAATTCTCCGCGCAGTACCCGAAAATCCAGTTGCATCTGAAAAACCCGCTCAACGTTATGAACTTGCGGGAAAACCAGACGGACATGATGATCATTACCATGCCGAGCGAGTCATCCGGTATTCAGTTCAGGAAACTGGGCCAACTTCATTTTATCCCAGTCGTCGCGAAGGACTATATCCAGAAATACGGGTTGCCGACGCGCAACAACCTGGAACAGCATCTTTTCATTCAGTCGGAATACTACCTCGCCAAGACCGGCCTGTGGGATGGTTGGCAACAGGCCGTGTCGCGCGGGCGCGTTGCGCACCACTGCGACAACTCGTTCGCGTATGGCATGTTGGTGAAAGCAGGACACGGAATTGGATTGCTCGGCAGCTATACACTTATGGAGCCGTGTGCCGTACCTTTGGAAATCGGCCTAAGGATTTCCGTTCCTCTTTATCTGATCGCATTCACCGAGCGTCTGAACGCTCGCCCTGTCCGTCTCGTGTTTGATTGGTTGAGCGATATCTTCGGAAGCAATAATCCGTGGTTCAGCGACGAGCTCAAACTGAATAACCCGCCGAGCGAGTACGACGCGGGCTTCAGAAAGATGTTTAATCTTGAAGCGAGCGATGGGAACAGCTCTCGCTGATCCGCTCCGAAATTTGAAGATAAGCTCTCCCGACGTCTTGAAACAGTTCGGCAATATCCTGTCCCATTGCCGAGTCCTCCTCGAACAACAGCTTTTGAAACATCATCTGGTGAATGGCGACCACTTGCCTCAGGTGCAGCCGGTAAAAGTCCACGACGACGCCATCTCCTTTCGCTGGTCTAGCGGCAGTCCGCCCAGCATTTCCTTAAAACCAATTTCGTTCACTGGACGATGGCCTCGAATTTCGATGGCGCGTCCCAAGCCCCCTCGATCCTGAACAGGACGACCGAGTCTGTGCTAACCGAGATTGCGTTGGGCGGAGGTACGAGTTCCTTGACGAGCTCGGTGTAGGGCTCGTCGTGGCCCTCCAAATAGACCGGCTTCTTGCCCTCGGCATTCTTGAATCCGAGGACGATCCTCCACAGCCGCGCATATTTCGATTTGGCATGGGTGATAACCTTGTCATAGCCCTTGCGGGCGACGTGGTCGAACGCGAAATCGGCCGCTGCCTTCAACGTGTGGGTATTGCGATAGTCCTTGCGAAAAGCAGTGCGCTCGAACTTCGCGAAATCCCTGAACCAGCGGATGCGGAGCGTGCCAATCGGTTCGTCACCCGAGTAAACGACGACATGAGTGGCCTGATAATCATTGCCATCGAATTCATATTTAGCCCGGATGCTATGCTCCTCAATGAAGCAGATGCTGCGGATCGCGTAGGCGTACAGCATCTGCTCGGAGGTCGTCACGATCTCGCAGCGGATTTGATTGTGGCCAGACGTGATAGTCCTCATCTTATGTTCCACAAATTCTCTCCTCTCTACGTCAGGTAGCGACGAGTAGATCGGACTGGTTGGACTTGCGGAAGGTGGCAGAACGTGCCGCCGTTCAACGTTGGCGTTGAACTGATCGCCTTTGGTGTCGCGCGAAAGACCAAGGCGTTCCAAGTCCCGCGGCCAGGTTGCTCCGATAAACCGCACACAACCGTGAGGGGCGCGGAGGAAGGGCCGTCTACAGCTACTACCGCTGTTGCACAAAACAGCAGAACGGCTCGGCGAACGGGATGATCTAGGATTGCACATCATCAAGAAACTCTTCCGAAGGTCGTGCAATCCACCAATGACAAAGCAGACGGAGCGGTCCGGAAAACCGAGGGGCCACGACACCAGGAAAAGGCGGCCAACCGCCGCGGACAGCCGAGTTGGAGAGTCCATCCGCGCGCACCGGCTGATCGCAGGAATGTCCCAGGACGACCTTGCGAAACGGCTCGGCGTCTCGTTCCAGCAGGTGCATAAGTACGAAAAGGGTGCGAACCGGGTTGGCGCAGGGCGCCTTCCTCAAATCGCGGAAATACTCGGCGTCCGGATCGGTGCCTTTTTCAATGACCGTGCAGGTACCGGAGCCATTCCCTTCAAGCTCATTACGGACACTGCGACGGTCAGATTGCTGACTGCCTATGCGGGCATTACTGATCGGGCAATTCGGCGCGACCTCAGCGACTTGGTCGAGCGCATCGCCCACTCGGCCAAGAAACAGTCCGGAGACAGAATCCGATGAGCCCGAAAAAGAACACCGCCGACGTCGGGGCACTGGTAGGCAAGCGTATTCGATCGCGCCGCATCGAAGCCGGGATGAGCCAGGAGAACCTAGCCAAGGCTCTCGGCCTCACACTCCAGCAGGTTCGAGAATACGAAAAAGGCACCCAGCGGATAAGTTCCGGGCTGCTGCTCAAGATTGCTGAGTTGCTCGAATGCAATGTCACGCATTTCTTCGAGCACCCCAACCGGGTTCAGACGAGCGCCAGCACGCCGTTCGCGAAATTCATGTCAACGAAGGAAGGCGTCGCCATCATCAAGGCCATGTTGAAGATCAGCAATCGGGACTTGCGCCGAAAGGTCATCGAAATCGCCGAAAAACTCGCCGAAACATAGCTCATGCAGACCGAACAATCCCCTGCATGTTGCTGCCGTGACGTGACCCTCCTGATGCGCGCCGGTCAATAGCCGGTCATCCTCCTCCGCCTCAAAGCGTTCCGCCCAGCGTTAAAACGCCCGCGCGTTGATCCCCAGAATCTCCGACGCATCCGCCTGCGACGGCTCCTTTGCCTCGGCCCGATCCAGCAAACTCGAAAACCGCATCCGTCGTACTCCCTGGTGAATGGATGCCGCGCCCATGGTGCCCCCTTTGTTCAGGCAACCAAAAACGACGACATTTCACGAGCTACAAACACACGACAGATCACGAGCTACTGACAGAATCGCCGGCCGCGCTTGCCCGGCCCTCGGAAGCATGAAAGGCTTGTGTAAATTGATACTTGGGACGGCCGAATTGCGGCTGGAATTTTTGGGGGGAATGCAAATGAAACGGTTGGATTTGAAATGGCTGATGGTCGCTGCAATCGGGATTTGCGCGCTTGGAGGCGTTAGTAAAGCCTACGCGCAGCAGACGATCCGCGTCGGCTGGACCATTCCGGCGGAAGAATCCAAATATTGGATGATGAAGCGGCCGGCGGAATTCCCCAATCTCGGCAAGACCTACAATATCGAATGGACCCAGTTCCAGGGCACCTCACCGATGACGCAGGCGCTGGCGGCGGGCGCGCTGGATTGCGCGACGCAGGCGCCGCTGTCGTTGTCGAATGGCGTGGTCGGCGGCAATCTGAAGGCATATATCGTGGCGCAGCACGTCTACGAAAAGCCCGGCGGGTTTTCGGTCTATTGGGCCGTGATGGACGATTCCCCGATCAAGAAGATCGCCGACCTCAAGGGCAAGACGGTCGGCATTTCGGTCATCGGGGGCGGCACTCAGGGTCCGTTCGAGTTGCTGCTCAAGAAGAACGGCGTCGACCCCAAGACAGACATCAAGCTGGTCGAAACCGGCTTCTCGATCTCCGAGGACGCCTTGCGCCAGGGACGCGTCGACGCCGTGAACATGAACCAGCCGTTTGCCGCGCGGGCGGAGGCCAAGGGCGGCACGCGAAAGCTGTTCTCGCTGTCCGAGGAGATGCCGAACATCGTCCACATCCTAGAGGCCTGCCGCGCCGATTTTGTCGACAAGAATCCGGAACTGGTGAAGGCCTATGTGCGCGACATCACCCTCGGCATGAAGAAAGCACTGGCCGACCGGGCCGAAACCCTCAAGGTGGTTTCCGAACAGTTGAAGGCGCCGATAGCTGTGCTGGATACCTATCTCCTCAAGGACAATGATTTCGGCCGTGACCCCGGCGCCGCGCCGAACTTCGAGGCGATCCAGAAGATGCTCGACATCTATGCCGCGACGGGGATGCTGCCCAAGCTCGACGTCGCGCAGTTCAAGCATCCGAGCATCGTCGCGCCGCTGCAGTAGGAGTTCCGGCGTTCGCCGGGACGACAATCATGAAAAGATGGCGATCGCGCGTAACCACGGACGGCCTCGATCGCGCGCCGCACCGCGCCTTCATGCGCGCAATGGGGCTTGACGACGCGGCCATCGCCAAGCCGATGATCGGTGTCGTCAGCATGAAGGGCGAACAGACGCCCTGCAACATGACCCATGACTTCCAGGTCGATGCCGCCAAGGCCGGAATTACCGAGGCCGGCGGCACACCGCGCGAATTCACAACTATCTCGGTGTCCGACGGCATCAGCATGAACCACGAGGGGATGAAATTTTCCCTGCTGTCACGCGAGTTGATCGCGGACTCCATTGAGGCCGTGGTCCATGGTCTGGCCTATGACGCCTTGATCGGGTTCGGCGGCTGCGACAAAACGCTTCCGGGCGTGATGATGGGCATGGTCCGCTGCAACGTCCCATCGATCTTCATCTATGGCGGCAGCGCGCTGCCCGGGCACCTCAACGGACGAACCCTCACCGTGCTGGATTCCTATGAGGCCGTCGGCGGCTTCATGACCGGCGACATCGACGAGGCGACGCTGGCCGGGATCGAGCGCGCCTGCCTGCCGACCATCGGCGCCTGCGCCGGGCAATTCACCGCCAACACCATGGCGATGGTTTCGGAGGCGATGGGGCTGACCATTCCGAACGTGTCGATGGTGCCCGGGGTCTATGCCGAGCGCGCGCAGATTGCGCGCCGGGCCGGGCGCCTGGTGATGGAGATGCACGAACGCGGCGGGCCGTTGCCGCGCGAACTGGTGACGCGAAACGCGCTGAAAAACGGCGCGGCCATCGTTGCCGCCACCGGCGGATCGACCAACGCCGCGCTGCATCTGCCGGCGATCGCCAACGAAGCCGGAATTGCCTTTCCGCTCGATGACGTCGGCGAGGTGTTCGCGCGCACACCCCTGCTCGGCAATCTGCGTCCCGGCGGAAAATATACCGCGAAGGATGTCCATGACATCGGCGGGACCGCCGTTGTGATCCGCGCGCTGATCGAAAGCGGTCACATCGATGGCGGCTGTCTGACCATCACGGGCAGGACGATCGCGGAGGAATACGGCCAGGCGAACAAGACCGACGGCGAGGTGATCTATCACACCAGTGCGCCGATCATGCCTGACGGCGGCGTGGCCGTGCTCAAAGGCAATCTTTGTCCTGATGGCGCCGTCATCAAGGTCGCCGGCCTGAAGAAGCTGGTGTTCGAAGGCAGCGCGCGCATTTTTGAAGATGAGGAAGCCTGCGTCGAGGCCGTCCGCCAGCGTAATTATGCCGCCGGCGACGTCCTGGTGATCCGAAACGAAGGTCCCGTCGGGGGGCCCGGCATGCGGGAGATGCTGGGGGTAACCGCTTTGATCTACGGCCAGGGGATGGGCGAGAAGGTGGCGCTCGTTACCGACGGCCGGTTCTCGGGCGCAACCCGCGGCATGTGCATTGGCTATGTGTCGCCGGAGTCCTTTATCGGCGGGCCGCTCGCGGTGCTGCGTGAAGGCGACCGGATCCGGATCGACGCAGCCGCGCGCAGGATGGATGTTCTGATCGACGATGCAGAACTGGCGCGGCGGCGGCAGGAATGGACCCCTCGGCCGCCGCGGCATCGCGCCGGCGCATTGTCCAAATATGCGCAATTGGTCGGGCAGGCGCCGGGCGGCGCGGTAACCCATCGGGGCGCTGCGGATTGGCCATGGTTCGACTAATCATACAAAACTCAAAATTCAGGCAGGGAGGGTTAAGATGGCTTCTGACAACAAGACCGGACTTGAACTTCGGTCGCTGATCAAGAAGAGCGGTGAACTCGAACTGTCGCTGGCCAGCGTTCCAATTCCCGAACCTGGACCCGACGAAGTCCTGGTCCGGGTCGAGGCCTCACCGATCAATCCGTCGGACCTTGGCCTTCTTGTCGGCGCCGCGGACATGTCTACGGCCAAGGCCGCGGGCACTGGCGATGCAGCGGTCGTGACCGCGAAGGTGCCGGATGGGGCGATGAAAGCCATGGCGGGGCGGCTCGATGAATCGATGCCGGTCGGCAACGAGGGCGCCGGCGTGGTGG
>NZ_DASYMN010000189.1:0-21526 GCF_036009065.1 Bradyrhizobium sp.
TGAAGAGCGCGACCACCCAGGCGAAGATGGGGCGGTCGATGAAGAACCCCGGCATCGGAATTTACCGGTGCGCTTGCGTGGTCGGATGAGCTTCCGGCGTTGCGCCAGCCAACGCACCGGCCTCGGTCCACGCCAACGGCTTGACCTTGTCGCCGGCGGCGAATTTCTGGAATCCCTCCACCACCACGCGGTCGCCGGACTTCAGGCCTTCAGTCACGAACCACTGGCCGTCCTGCACCGATCCGGTGCGCACGGCCTGGGTTGCGACGTGATTGTCATCCTTGACCACGAACACCTCGCTGCCGCCGCCGCCATTGCGCTGGATCGCCTGCTGCGGCACGGCGATGGCATCGGTGTCGATGCCCTGCTCGATCAGCACGCGGACATACATGCCCGGCAGCAATTCGCGCTTCGGGTTGGGAAACTCGCCGCGCAGCGTCACCTGCCCGGTATGGGCGTCGACCTTGGCCTCGGAGAACAACAGCTTGCCGGTCAGCGCATAGGGCGTGCCGTCGTCGAGCACGAGACGGATTTTTGCCGCGCCGGGCGCGATGCGGTCGAGATCGCCGGCCTCGAAGGCGCGGCGCAGATGATTGAGTTCGGAGACCGACTGGGTGAAATCCGCATAGATCGGATCGAGCTGCTGGATGGTTGCGAGGTTGGCGGCCTCGTTCTGCACCACCAGCGCGCCTTCGCTGACCAGCGCCGCGCCGACGATGCCGTCGATCGGGGCGCGGATGGTGGCGTAATCGAGATTGAGTTTCGCGCGCGCGACGTCGGCGTTGCGGCCGGCGACGTCGGCTTCGGCCTGCCGCATCGCCGCGATGGCCTTTTCGTTTTCCACCTCGGTGGTGGCGCGCTGGCTGGTCAGCAGTGCGACGCGCCGCGCCTGCTGGGCGGCCTGGTCGTACACCGCATTGGCGCGCGCAAGGGCTGCTTCATTCGACTGCAGCTCGACCTCGAACGGCCGCGGATCGATTCGATAAAGCGGATCGCCGGCTTTTACTTCGCTGCCCTGATTGAAGGTCCGCTCGACCACGATGCCGGACACCCGCGGCCGTACATCGGCGACCCGCGTCGGCGCGATGCGCCCCGGCAATTCGCGCACCACCGCACGCACCTTCGGCGCGACGGTGACAACGCTGACTTCAGGCTCCGAGGTTTGCGCAGGCGCTGAGGCAATGGCTTGATGCGGTTCGTCGCATCCCGCAAGAAGCGGCGCGAGGCCGCCCATCAGCAGTGCGGCGCATGCCAGTCGTGTGGTGATGCGTGTCATCGGCTTTTTAAAAATTCCCATTCGCGCGGACACGCGCCAAAGCTCCACGCGCCGCCAGGCCCGCAGCTTCGCCTCGCGACACCGCAACGTCTTTTGATGAACGCAAGATAAATGGTTTGCGTTGCAACGCAACATCTTTGGCGGCGGCGCAATGCCACACGGGGCCTAGCGCGTTGAAAGAGTGGCAATTTTCGTCATCTCACACGATCGTGAATCGCGCGTGTTCGCGACGAGAAGAAAAACGAAATCAATGATGACGCGAAAACCGCCGTTTGCCTGCCCAGCAAGGCGGCACCCGGTGGATTATTGGTCGCTTTCGACCTGCGCGTCCTGGCACGCCAGCTACCCCACCCGCATCCGATAGTGGCTGACGCCCCATTCGCTGCCGTCGGCGTAGCCGAACAGGCCGGCGGTGGCGAGAAAGAACCAGCGCCAGCGCCGCATCCACAAGCTCGTGTCGCTGCCGTAGACCGGGCGAAGCACCTCCTCGATCTGGTTGCGGTTGGCATCGAAATTGGCAAGCCAGTCGAGCGCGGTGCGCCGATAGTGCACGCCGCTCCAACGCCATTCCTTCTCGACCTCGAACAGGTCGGCATATTGCCGGATCAGATGATGGCTCGGCATCACCCCGCCGGTGAAGAAATGCTGCGCGATCCAGTCTTCGCGGTCGGCGCGATCGAACAGATAGGCCGCGGCACGATGGGTGAAGACATGCACGAACAAGCGGCCGTCCGGCGCCAGCCATGATCTCATCCGCGTCATCAATTCGCGCCAGTTCAGCATGCGCTCGAGCATTTCGACCGCGACGATGCGTGAAAACTGCTGCTTCGGATCGAACGCGTTGATGTCCTGGGTGATCACGCGCAGGTTTTTCAAGCCGCGTGCCGCGGCCTCGCCTTCGATATAGATCCGCTGCGAATCCGAATTGGATACCGCCGTGATCTGCGCGCGGGGAAACTGCCGCGCCATCCACAGCGACAACGAACCCCAGCCGCAGCCGAGTTCGAGGATCGACAGGCCGTCATGCAGGTCGGCATGCTCGACGGTCTGCCGCAAGGATTCCTCCTCGGCCTCCTGCAGCGTCGATTCCGGCTCCTTGTAGAAGCACGACGAATATTTCCGGTTCGGGCCGAGCACGCTTGCGAAGAAAGCCTGCGGTACCTCGAGGTGCTGATTGTTCGCCTCGTCGGTATAGTCGGCGATGTGGCGCGCCGCCATCTCGTCCGCGAAGGCGGCGTCGCTCTCGGCATTGCTGCTGGCGAGTCTTGTTGCCGTGCGCGAGCACAGCCGCTGGATGGCAGCACGGACCACGATGTCAGGCAGCGGCACGCGCTCGGCGGTGCCGATAATCGAGGAAACGAAACTCATGAGATCGCTCCTTTCTGCGGCAGCGCGGGATGAGAAGATGATCGCGGCGAGCCCCTCCAGAACCAGAACGGCCGTGCCAAATCCCGCTAAGACCTTCAAACGCCAAACTATTTGTGAAATACGCAGGTAATTAAAGCCGGTTTCGCCTCCAGGTTCCCTGCTCCGGCTAAAACAACCTCCCTAAGTCTGTTTTCCCGCCGTCGCTGTGCCATATTGAGGCCCGAAACGGTGCTTCCCCCAACCCGGACTCATGCCATATGGCGCCCACGACCCGCTCCGCGATGGAAATCGAACTGACCAAACTGTCGTCGCCCCGGATTTTTCTGGTGCGGATGCTGGTGTTCTTGGTGTTGTGCGCGTTGATCCTGTTCGTGCTGTACAAGCAGATTATCGTCGCCTTCTTCGCCAATCCCGGGCTGAACGCGCTGATCGGCGCGGTGCTGCTGATCGGCGTCATCCTGTCGTTCCGCCAGGTGATCCGGCTCTATCCGGAAGTCGCGTGGGTCAACAATTTCCGCATCGCCGATCCCGGGCTCGCCCTCGACCGCCGGCCGACGCTGCTGGCGCCGATGGCGGCGATCCTCGGCGGCGAACGCTCGGGCCGGATGACGATCTCGCAGCAAACCATGCGGCATCTCCTGGATTCCATCGCCACACGGCTCGACGAAGCCCGCGACATCTCGCGCTACATGACCGGGCTATTGGTATTCCTCGGCCTGCTCGGCACTTTTTGGGGCCTGATCGAGACCGTGGGCTCGGTCGGCAAGGTGATCGAGGGCCTGAAGGTCGGCGGCGATGCCGGCTCGCTGTTCGACACGCTGAAGGAGGGCCTCGCCGCACCGCTCGGCGGCATGGGCATTTCATTCTCGTCGTCGCTGTTCGGCCTTGCCGGATCGCTGATCCTGGGCTTTCTCGACCTGCAATCGAGCCAGGCGCAGAACCGGTTCTATACCGACCTCGAAGACTGGCTCGCCTCCACGGTCAAGGAATATTCCGGCGAGAGCGCCGCCGGCGCCAGCGGCGACCTGCAGCACGCCATCGAGCGCTTGCGCACCACCATGGAAGAAGGCGGCAGCAATCGCGGCACCACGGCGGCGATGGCCAACCTCGCCGAAGCGATCCAGGGCCTGGTCGCCCATATGCGCACCGAGCAGCAGATGATTCGCGAATGGGCCGACGGCCAAGGCGAGCAGAACCGCGAGATCAAGAAACTGCTGGAGCGCCTCGCGCGCCAGCCGGAGAAGAATTGAGTCGTAAGTCATCGTGCCCCGGACGCAGCGCAGCGCGTAGCTCTTGCGGAGCGGTGCGCTGCAGAGCCGGGGCCGTAGCACACAAAACTTCGTCATGCGCGGGCTTGACCCGCGTATCCATCCATCTTCGAAGATTCGTGCGAAGAAGATGGATTGCCGGGTCAAGCCCGGCAATGACGCTTCAATTTTATGGCGGTCCCGGCTCTGCGCAGCGGCATGAAGAATGCCGCAGCGCGTCCGGGACACGAGAAAGTGGAGACATCTGAATGGCCCTTGCCCGTGCACGCCGCAACGAGACCGGATTGAACTACTGGCCGGGCTTTGTCGATGCGCTCTCGACGCTGGTGCTGTCGATCGTGTTCCTGCTGTCGGTATTCCTGGTGGTGCAGTTCTTCCTGTCGCAGGAAGTCACCGGCAAGGACAAGGCGCTGGAGCAGCTCAACGCCAAGATCGCGCAGTTGAACGACCTGCTGTCGCTGGAAAAGCTTGGCGGCCTCAACCTCAGCGACCAGCTCTCGCAGGTGCGCGCCGGGCTTTCGTCGGCAGAGGCCGAGCGCGACCGGGTCAAAGGACTCTATGAAGGCCTTGCGGGTGCCGGCAGCGATGCCGCAGGCCGCGCCACCGAGCTCAACAAGGCGCTGGATTCGGAGAAGCAGTTGTCGTCGCGCGCGCTGGCGCAGGTCGAGGTGCTGAACCAGCAGATCAGCGCATTGCGCCGACAGCTTGCGGCACTCGAAGAAGCGCTCGATGCTTCCGAAAAGCGCGACAAGGAATCGCAGGGGCGTATCGTCGATCTCGGGCAGCGTCTGAATGTCGCGCTGGCGCAGCGGGTGCAGGAATTGTCGCGCTATCGCTCGGAATTTTTCGGACGGCTGCGCGCCATCCTCGGCACCCGGCCCGACATCCGAATTGTCGGCGACCGCTTTGTGTTCCAGTCGGAGGTGTTCTTCGATACCGGACAGGCGCTGTTGCTCCCCGAGGGCCGCGCCGAACTGGAAAAGCTCGCGGCCGCGCTGACCGAACTCGACAAGCAGATCCCGGCCGAGATCGCCTGGGTGCTGCGGGTCGACGGCCATACCGACGTGCGGCCGATCCTCAACAGCCCGGTGTTCAAGTCGAACTGGGAGTTGTCGTCCGCGCGCGCGATCTCGGTGGTGCAGTACCTGGTTTCACTGGGCGTACCCGCGCAGCGCCTGGTCGCGGCCGGCTTTGCCGAATTCCAGCCGCTCGACACCGCCGCCACCGAAGAAGCCTACAAGCGCAACCGCCGCATCGAGCTGAAGCTGACGGAACGGTGATGTCCCACTACATCGTCATTGCCGGGCTTGACCCGGCAATCCATCCTCTTCGAAAGACTCTTGCGAAGATCGATGGATGCGCGGGTCAAGCCCGCGCATGACGCCGGTGATTGGATGAGCGCTCCCTTCACCTTGCGCCTCTACGCGCCCGCCGACGAAGACGCCGCAATCGCGTTGTGGCATCTCACCTGGCAGCAAGCCTATCCCTCAATCGACTTCGCCGCGCGGGTAAATTGGTGGCGCGAGCGCTGGCGAAAGGAGCTGGTGCCAAACGCCAATATCATCGTGGCCGAACAGGGCGGCGCGCTGATCGGCTTCGTCACCATCGACGCAACTGGCTATCTCGACCAGCTGGTGGTCGAGCCGGATCACTGGGGCTCGGAACTCGGCACCGCGCTGGTCGGTGAAGCAAAACGGCTGTCGCCCGACGGCATCACGTTGCTGGTCAACACCGACAATGCCCGCGCGATACGGTTTTATCGGCGTAATGGATTCGTCGATGCCGGAGGCGACGTCAATCCGACCTCGGGGAAGCCGGTGCTGCGGATGGCGTGGAAGCCGTAAGTTTCGTGTCCCGGACGCGGTGCGGCATTCTTCATGCCGCTCCGCAGAGAGCCGGGACCCAGCTACTTGCGCGCGCGTAGAAACCGGGGCCCCGGCTCTGCAGCGCACCACGCCGTGAAGAACGGCGCGCTGCGCTGCGTCCGGGGCACGAGTCCTCACACTCCCTCGAACTGCAGCCGCGCCAGCCTTGCATAGAGCCCGTTCGCCGCCACCAGCGACGCATGGGTGCCCTGCTCGACGATGCGGCCCTGGTCCATCACCATGATGCGGTCGCAGGACAGAACGGTGGCGAGGCGATGCGCGATCACCAGCGTGGTGCGGTGACGCATCAATTCCTCCAGCGCGGTCTGCACCAGCGTTTCGCTCTCGGCATCGAGCGACGAGGTCGCCTCATCCAGCAGCAGCAATGGCGCGTCGCGCAGGATGGCGCGGGCGATCGCGATGCGCTGGCGCTGGCCGCCGGACAGCATGACGCCGCGCTCGCCCAGCTGCGCCTCGAAGCCGCCGGGCAGGCGGCGGATGAATTCGATGGCGTGGGCCTGTTCGGCGGCGCGCTCGACCTCGGCATCGCTGGCATCGGGCCGCCCGAAGCGGATGTTTTCCCGCGCGGTCGTGGCGAACGCCACCGAATCCTGCGGCACCAATGCGATGCGCGCGCGCACCTCGCGCGGCTCGGCGTCGCGGATCGGAACGCCGTCGAACGAAATCGTGCCGCTTGCAGGATCGTAAAACCGCAGCAGCAGATGAAACAGCGTGCTCTTGCCTGCACCGGAGGGGCCGACGATGGCGACCTTCTCGCCCGGGCGTACCGACAGCGACACGCTGTCGACCGCCAGCGCATCGGGCCGCGACGGATAGGCGAAGCTGACACGGTCGAGCACGATGTCGCCGCGCGCCGGCACCGACAGCGCCCGCGGCGAGGCCGGCGCCGTGATCGACGATTCGACGCGGAGGATTTCGAACAATCGTTCGGCGGCGCCCGACGCCGCCGACACCTCGCCCCAGACTTCGCTGAGCTGGCCCAGCGCCGCCGCGGCGATCGCCGCGAACAGCACGAACTGGCCGAGCCGGCCCGGGGTCATCGACCCGGCCAGCACGTCATGGGAGCCGACCCAGAGGATGACGACGACGCTGGAGAACACGATGAAGATGATGATCGCGGTCAGCACCGCGCGCGCCCTGGTGGTATTGCGCGCCGCGGCGTAGGCCTGCTCGACTTCGCCGCCGAACCGCGCTTCCGCCAATCGCTCGTTGGTATAGGCCTGCACCGTCCTGATGGAGCCGACCAGTTCGGCGGCATAGGCCGTGGCCTCCGCCAGCGTCCTCTGCGCGCTGCGCGCCAGCCGACGCACCGAGCGCCCGAACGCCACCAGCGGAATCACGATCAGCGGAATCGCCAGCAGCACGAACAGCGACAGCCGCGGGCTGGTGATCACCATCATCGCGGTGGCGCCGGTGAACAGCATGATGTTGCGCAGCGCCACCGACACCGAGGCGCCGACCGCCGACTTGATCTGGGTAGTGTCGGCGGTGAGCCGCGACATCAGTTCGCCGCTGCGCGCGGCATCGAAGAAGGCCGGTGACAGCGAGATCAGGTGCGCGAACACGTCGCGCCGCAAGTCGGCGACGATGCGTTCGCCGATGGTCATCACCAGATAATGCCGCGCCGCGCTGGCGCCGGCGAGCACCGCGACCACCAGGATCATCACGCTGAAATAGCTGTTGATCAGGACGATGCCTTCGGGACTGAACCCGAAGTCGATCATGCGGCGCGCCGCGACCGGGATGATCAGGGTCGTCATCGCCGCGACCGTGAGCGAAACGAACGCCAGCATGGCGCGTCCGCGATAGCGCATCACATATGGCGCCAGCGCCAGCAACGGACGCAGTTTTGCGCGGCGGATAGCCGGCGTTTGCGTCAATTGGGCTTCGACCGGGGACGGCTCAGCCAACGGATTTTCCGGCAGCCCGGCCTTGTCGACCCGCGCACCTTCAAGCTGTTCGGCCGCACTCATGAATCTGGATCACCCGGTCTATAAGGCTTCCAGATAGGCCCCTGAAGCCGCGCTGGCAAATGCCGTCCGGACCTTGTTTTGGCGGGATGCTTACGTTATAGAGCGGCCAAATCCGTCCATTGCCATTGACATGCAGGCGCGAGCCACGCCGAAGGATATCCCATGAAACCCGAAATTCACCCGAATTATCATACCATTACGGTCGTGATGACCGATGGAACCGAATACCAGACGCGCTCGACCTGGGGCAAGGAAGGCGACAAGCTCAACCTCGACATCGACTCCAAGTCGCATCCGGCCTGGACCGGCGGCGCCCAGCAGATACTCGATCGCGGTGGCCGCGTCTCGCGCTTCCAGAAGAAGTTTTCCGGGTTTCTCAAGAAGGATTGAGCGCTCGCTACCTTCGGATTTGAGCGATCAAAACGCCCGCGCTCCGCCGGGCGTTTTTTTGTGGGCCGCAGCCACGAGCTGGTGCCAGGCGAGGTTGAAGGCGAACCTTTCTGCAGCGCGGAAGCTTGACGGCGATGAGCCGAATTCTGTCTCGGGCGCGCAATCATCTTGACGTTGTTCAACCGCTTTCGAGGGGCTAGTCTTTTTCCGCTGTTTCGTGGCCGTGCTTTTCCCTACATTGCCGGATCTGGATTGCAATTTTTGAGCCTTACAGGTTTTTCCAATGACCGACCCAGTGCAAGATCCGGCTCCGCCGCCCCCACCTCCGCCGCCACCGCCCGCCGATCCTGTTTCGGCCGCTGAATTTCAAGCGGCCATTAATGGTTTGACGGCCGAGCTCAAGCGGTTGTCCACTCCGCCGGGCGGCGCTGCCGCCAAGAGCGGCTTTGAGCTGAGCTGGATTGGACAATTCGTCTCGAGCGGCATCTTCTTCATCCTGCTCGGACTTGTCGTGCTGTTCGTCGCGCGAAGCGGCCTTGGAATCGTGCATACCTCGTTCAGCTTCGTGCTGGTCGTTCTGGGAACGGCGATCCTGTTGTTCGGAACGGGAACACAGGGAATGGGGAGACTGCAGTCGGATGCCGCGACGGCAAAATACAATGTCGCGATCGCCGGAGGGGCCGGCATACTGGCGCTGGTCATCGGGTTTGGCATGATGAGGTATGCCCCGGAGATTCAACGCACCTTCGACATTGAAACAAAATATCTCGTGGTCCGTGTTCAGCCCCAGCCCGACGGAAGCACCGACCTTTCCAATTACTGGGGCCGGTTCGAGATCGACGGCAACGCGATTCCATCGAGCCGAAGAGGCAAAGGATTTGAAGTATGGGTACCTCACAGCAACGGCCGGGAAGGCACCAAGCACGTCTCTTACACGCTGCTGGCTGATCCGGTTTCGGCCAAGTCCGGCCTGAAACCCCTGATCGAAGAAACCGTCAATGTCGATCTGTCGGAAGAAAATATCGACCGAGGCAATGCCGGATTTAGCTTTCCCGTGATCTTGAAAGTGGTCCTGGTCTCGGCAAAATCGTCCGACACCAAGGCCTTGAACGCCGCCGCCGCCCAGCAGTTGCCGGTCGCCGAGGGCGCCACCCCGCCAAAGCCAAGTGTAGCACCGATATTGGAAGCACAATGACGCGAAGCATGACTATTGCCGTCTGTCTGGTTGCGGCGTTCAGCGTGCTGACCGGCACGGCCAGCGCGCAGACTCAGAACTATTGCGCCATCTACGACAAGGCGGTGACGACGGATACCGCAACCGGCGTTCCGGTCGTCTCCGAAGCTCTGCTCGCCGACTGGAATGCCGCGCTTCCCTGCCTTGTCAGGATTCTTCGCAGCCTGAAGGATGATGTCGGCCCTCAGCCCACCCAGCAAACCCGGTCGAAAATGCTCAGCGTTACCGGCGCATTGCGAAACATCATCCTGAAATTCTCCGATCCGAACGACCCGAAAAAAGTCGCCGAAATGGCGGCATTCATCAAGGCGTTTCGCGACCTCGACGATATCGTGGCCGTCTCCGTCCTGACCTGGGGTGTGCGCGGCGATTCACCGGACCTTCGATCCAATTCGCTGTTGGTCCTGGGAAACGTTATCGACAACACCACGGTGTGCGTTCCTCTCACTCACCTTAGCGATCCAACCCTGGTCAAGTCAGCCAGCGGCATAAACGGCCGCGCAAACCTGCTCAGCCTTTTGTCGGTGGTGGCGCCGTGGGCATACAAGGAGAACAGCGAGAATATCGCACGCACGCGCGCAAGCATTCTCGGCCAGGTCAACAGCAACGATCCGAATCTGAAGGGCACCCTTGCGCGGCTGGAAAATATCAGCAAACGGCTCGACGACAACACCGAGACGTCGAACCGGAGCGTCCCGATGCCTGAATCGTGGCGCCTGCAGTGCAAGGCATATGTCGAGGGCTTTGTTCCGAAACTTCCATCGTTCCAGAACGTAGAGTATTGAGCACGACCGGAGGCGGCGCGGCAATCGTCATCATCGCGAGCCCGGTGACGCCAACGTTGCCGCATTCACGGGGATGAGCTGACGATACTCAGCGCTCGAACGCGGCCTTGAGGCGGTTGAGTTGCGGCACCAGCGGATTGCCGATCGAGGCGCGTTCCGCTGCCGGCGCATGGATGGTGGTATCGAGGCGCCGGACTTTGGTCTGCAGGGTCATGGAGCGGGCGATCAGGTGCTGCAATTGCTGCGGCAGCCTGGCGATCATGTCGGCGGCGCCGGGATCGGCGGCGGACAGCTTGACCTTGGTCTTTTCGCGATTGGCCTGGGTCAGCGTCATCTCGCCTTCCTTGACCGCCCGGTGCAGCAGCAGCCAGGACGCGAGCTGCATCAGCCGCGTGGTCAGCCGCATGCTTTCGGTGGCGTAGGTGAGACTTACCGAGCGGTCCAGCGCCTTCGCCTCGGTGCGGCCGACGCCGTCGAGATAGGCGGCGGTCTCCTCGACCAGATCCATGCCTTCCCGGAACAGGGTGCCGAAGGCGGCGGAATTGGTCAGCCGCTCGCTGAACTGGACGAGACCGCTTTCACCTGACCGATCCGACATGGTTAACGCCTCACGCCACTGTTTACGCTGCCGGCTTCAAGTCGCCGGGCTTATGATGAACAAATCATTGCGCGCTCACGGGCCGGAGTCCAGCCGCAAGACTTATTATGGTTTCCAGCGCGGTGACGCTACGCCAAAAAAGAGCCGCCGTTTCCGGCGGCTTTGAAGTTGATAACAGGGAGGCGTCAAACAGAGTGGACAGGAGCCACTCGGTGTCCAAACGAGGACGATTTAAGTCATATTCGAGAAAGCTTAATCGATCGTAAACGAACGAATTGATTCAGCGGTTGTTTGCCATGTCGGCCATTGGCCGAGTGTGGTTACGTGCCCCGGACGCAGCGCCATAAGCGCGTTTACGCGCGTCTTCGACGCGCTATGGGGTAGCTCTTCGCGAAGCGGTGCGCTGCAGAGCCGGGGCCCCGGTTTCTACGCGTCCGCAAGCAACCGGGGTCCCGGTTCTGCGAAGCGGCATGAAGGATGCCGCATCGCGCCCGGGACACGGGAGTTCACGACTTGAAAAACCGGTCCGCCGCATCCTTGGACGAGCGCTTCTTCGCCATCGCTTCGTTGAGCCGCTCGATCTCCGACGTCAGCAGCGCGATGCGCTCGGTCAGCTCCTCGACCGACAGCAGGTACAGATCCTGCCCGATCTCATGGGTGATTTTCTTTCTCGGCTTGTCGTCATCCTCGGCGGCCATGTGTCTTGCTCCTACGCGTCAGTCTGGCTAATCAGATACCCTCGTCATTGCGAGGAGCCCTTGCGACGAAGCAATCAAGTTCTTGCTTTCCAGTTCTGGATTGCTTCGTCGCGATCGGGGCCGGCCAAAGGCCGGGCCCGTTGGCTCCTCGCAATGACGCTACGGCATAGGAAAAAATCATGGAAAAGCTGCCCGCGCAAATGACCGTCGTCGCCATCAGCAAACCCGGCGGGCCGGAGGTGCTGGTGCCGGAAACCCGCAGCCTTCCGGCGCCGGGGCCGAACGAAATCCTGATCAAGGTCCATGCCGCCGGCGTCAATCGACCCGACGTGTCGCAACGCTCCGGCAGCTATCCGCCGCCGCCCGGCGCCAGCGATCTGCCCGGGCTGGAAGTCGCGGGTGAAGTGGTGGCGGTCGGCAACGGCGCCACCAAACACAAGCTCGGCGACAGAGTGATGTCACTGGTGGCCGGCGGCGGTTACGCGCAGTATTGCATCGCGCAAGACGCGCAGGCGATGGCGGTGCCACAGGCTTTGTCGATGACCCAGGCCGGCGCGATCCCGGAAACGCTGATGACGGTCTGGCACAATGTGTTCGAGCGCGGCGCGCTTGCCCCCGGCGAAACGCTGCTGATCCATGGCGGCTCGTCCGGGATCGGCACCATGGCGATTCAGCTCGCCAAAGCGTTCGGGTCCAGGGTCATCGTCACCGTCGGCTCGCAGCACAAGGCCGACGCCTGCCTGCAACTCGGCGCCGACGCGGCCATCAACTACAAGACGCAGGATTACGTCGTTGAAACACGAAAAGCGACCAACGACATCGGCGCCAATGTCATCCTCGACATGGTCGGCGGCGACTACATCGAGCGCAATTACGATGCCGCGGCAATGGACGGGCGGATCGTGCAGATCGCCTTCCTCGGCGGCCCCAAGGCGACGGTCAATTTTGCCAAACTGATGGTGAAACGGCTGCACCACACCGGCTCCACGCTGCGTCCCCGCAGCAATGCCGACAAGGCGGCGATGGTCGCCGCGATCGAGGCCAAAGTGCTGCCGCTCATCCGCGAGGGCAAAGTAAAACCCTTGATGGACAGCACATTCCCGCTGGAAAAGGCCGCGGACGCGCATCGGCGCATGGAGACCAGCGAACATATTGGCAAAATTGTGTTGACCGTCTAACGCGGCATCGACGGCCGGCAGCCGGAAACCCTTTGATTCCCCTCACATTCATGTCATTTATCGCGCATCGTCGAACGAGTGCATCGGCCGGCGCTGAACGCGGAGAACTGACATTGCGTCTGATCAGGTGCCTTGCGCCCCTAGCGCTGGGCCTCATGATTTTTGCCGCGCCGCCGGCGCGCGCCATCGACGCCGTCAGCGTCCGCAGTGACGCGCCCGCGATCGACCTCACCGCGATCCTCGATCATCAGCGCAGCGAAACCGACCGCATCCAGGTTTCGACCGCGCCGGGCACCGACGGCATCATTCGTCGCATCGAGGTGCGTGCGCGCAAGGGCGGCCAGAACTGGGTGGTGTTCGCGCTCGCCAACAACACCGATGACCAGCTCGACCGCCTGATCGTCGCCCCGCATTATCGCATCGTGTCGTCGGGATTGCTGTGGCCGGATCTCGGGCTGTCGCGCATCGAGACCATAACGCCTTCGGCGGGCGACCGCCCCGAGCGGCAGGACAGCCCGACCGCCGACATTTTCCGCATCACGCTCGATCCCGGTGCGGTAGTCACCTATGTCGCCGAGTTGAACACCGACAAGCTGCCGCAGCTCTATCTGTGGGAACCGGAAGCCTACAAGGACAAGGTCAACTCGTTCACGCTCTATCAAGGCATCGTGATCGGCATCTCCGGCCTGCTGGCGCTGGTGCTGACCATCCTGTTCGTGGTCAAGGGCAGCATCATGTTCCCCGCCGCCGCCGCGCTGGCATGGGCGGTGCTGGTCTATATCGGCGTCGACTTCGGCTTTTGGGGCAAGGTGCTCGACATGTCGAACAATGCCGAGCGGGTCTGGCGCGCGGGGGGCGAAGCGATCCTCGCCGCGACGCTGTTGGTGTTCCTGTTCGCCTATCTCAACCTAAGCCGCTGGCACGTGCGCTATTCCCATATCACCGTCGGCTGGCTCGCCTTCTTAGGGAGCTTGGTGGCGCTGGCATTGTTCGATCCCGCGGTCGCATCCGGCATCGCGCGGATATCGCTGGTGCTGATCGCGTTCGCCGGTTTTGCCCTTATCGTCTATCTTTCGACGCATGGTTTCGATCGCGCCGTGCTCTTGATCCCGACCTGGTTCCTGCTGGTGGTCTGGGTGATCGCCGCCGGCATGACGGTCGCGGGCAGCGTCACCAACGATATCGTCGGTCCGGCGTTATTGGGCGGCCTGGTGCTGATCGTGATGTTGATCGGATTTACGGTGATGCAGCACGCTTTCGCCGGCGGCGGCATGACCACCGGCATCGTCTCCGATATCGAGCGCCGCGCGCTGGCGCTGACCGGCTCGGGCGATTTGATCTGGGACTGGGACGTCGCCGCCGACAAGGTTTTCACCAGCCCCGAAACCGAAGCGCTGCTGGGGCTGAAACGCGGCACGCTGGAAGGCCCGGCCGCGAAATGGCTGGAGGTGCTGCATCCGCTCGACCAGGACCGATTCCGCGCCGCACTTGACAGCGTGCTCGACCAGCGCCGCGGCCGGCTGGTGCAGGATTTTAGGCTGCGCACGCCGGACGGCCATTTCATGTGGTTCGCGCTCAAGGCGCGCCCGGTGGTCGGCTCCGACGGCGAAGTTTCGCGCGTGGTCGGCACCCTCACCGACGTCACCGAGTCCAAGAACGCCGAAGAGCGGCTGCTGCACGATTCGGTGCATGACAACCTCACCGGCCTGCCGAACCGAAAACTGTTCATCGACCGCCTTACCGCGGTGGCGAATTTCGCCAAGAGCATGCCGAACCTGCGGCCGACCCTGATGGTGATCGATCTCGACCGCTTCAAGCAGGTCAACGATTCCGTCGGCATCGCGGTCGGCGATTCCATCCTGCTGACGCTGGCGCGGCGGCTGACCCGCATCCTTAAACCGCAGGACACGCTGGCGCGGCTGGCAGGTGACCAGTTCGGGCTGATCCTGCTGTCGGAGCAGGATTCCACCAAGATCACCGCCTTCGCCGAAACCATTCGCAAGACCATCCGCGCGCCGATCGCCTTCAACGAGCGCGAGATTTTCCTGACCGCCTCGATTGGGCTCGCGCTCTCCGACCCGCAGACGCAGCTCTCCGAGGAGATGATCAAGGACGCGGAACTGGCGATGTATCACTCCAAGCGCATCGGCGGCGACCGCATCGACGTCTACAAGCCGGCGATGCGCGCGCGCAAGACCGACCGGCTGACGCTGGAATCCGAATTGCGCCGCGCCATCGAGCGCGAGGAGATCACTATTTTGTACCAGCCGATCGTGCGGCTGGAGGATCGCTCCATCGCCGGCTTCGAGGCTTTGGCGCGCTGGGACCATCCAAAGCTCGGGCGGATGGCGCCGCAGGAGTTCATCACCATCGCCGAGGAGATCGGGCTGATCGTCGACCTCGGCATGTTCGTGATGGACCAGACCGCGCGGCAGCTCAGCATCTGGCAACGCGCGATGCGCTCGCGCGAGCCGATCTTCGCCAGCGTCAATGTCTCGTCACGGCAGTTGCTGCGGCACGATCTGATCCACGACATCCGCACCGTGCTGTCGCGCTCCTCGGTGGCGCGTGGCACGCTGAAGCTGGAACTGACGGAATCGCTGGTGATGGAAAATCCAGAGCACGCCGCGCAAATGCTGCACCGGATCCGCGAACTCGGCACCGGATTATCGCTGGACGATTTCGGCACCGGCCATTCCTCGCTGGCCTATCTGCAGCGCTTTCCGTTCGACACCATCAAGATCGACCAGTCCTTTGTGCGCACCACCAGCCGCGGCACCCGCCCGGTGATCCTGAAATCGATCATCGCGCTGGCGCACGACCTCGGCATGGACGTGGTCGCCGAGGGCGCCGAGACCGATTCGGACGCGGTGGAGCTGTATCAACTGGGCTGCGAATACGCCCAGGGCTTTGCGTTCGGCGAGCCGATGGATGCCGATGCCGCGATGCGGCTGCTGACGGAAGAGCGGCTGGAGGCGGCGAGCTAGTCAGCTCCGTCGTTGCCGGGCTTGACCCGGCAATCCATCCTCTTCAAAAAGCGCTTTTACGAAGATTGATGGATACGCGGGTCAAGCCCGCGTATGACGCAGAATATGTGTTCGCGCGCTCCAAGCGCTGTATTGATCCTCTCCCTTGGGAGAGGGGTCGGGCCGCGGCAATCGACACGTCCCTTGTTAAGCACGTCATTTATCGAAATATTAGCGTTGCATTGTTAGCCGTTTGATCTTTCAGCACTCGCTGTTGGATACAAGGATGCGATCAAGCGTGACAATCGCGGCCGAAAACGCCGGCGCCAATTTCAGCCGGCCCGCGTCCTCCGGGGCACGGCAGAAAATGATCGCAAAATTGCGCGGCAATGCCTTGCCGATCGCCATCACGCTCGCCTCGCTGCTGGCCGGCGCGATCTATACCTGGGCCGTCGGCGAGGACGCGAACTGGGATTGGCAGAACTATCACGAATACAATGTCTGGGCCGTCCTCAACGGCCGCTACGACATCGATGCGCTGCCGGCCGGATTTCAAACCTACTTCAATCCCGCGGTCTACTTTCCGGTGTATGCCCTCCGGCATCTGTTGCCGGCGCCCTATGGCCTGCTGATCATCGGCGCGGTTCATGGCCTCAACCTTACGCTGGTTTATCTGCTGTCCCGTGTGCTGCTGCAAAACGCGGCCACCACCGGTGCGGTCGCGGCCTCGGTCCTGATCGCCGCCTGCGGTCCGATGACGCTTTCGGAGGTCGGCACCAGCTTCTCCGATATCCTTACCGCGCTGCCGATCGTCGCCGGATTCGCCCTGATCCTGTCGGCCGGTGAATCGCACCGCCTGCGCTACATCCTGGCCGGATTGCTGCTCGGCGCGGCGGTGGGGCTGAAGCTCACCAACGCGGTGTTCGCGCTGGCTGCCGCCGCCGCTGTGCTGGTGGCGGCGCGTCCGCTGCTGGCGATGACCTGCCTCGGTCTCGGCGGCGCGATCGGGGCGCTTGCGACCGGCGGGGCGTGGAGCCTGATGCTGTGGCGGGAAATGGGCAATCCGATTTTCCCGTTGTTCAACGGCGTGTTCCAGTCGAAGGAGCTGCAGCCGTCCAATATCATGGATACCCAATTCCTGCCGCGCGGTATTTGGGATGCGCTGGCCTATCCGTTTTACTGGCTGCTCGGCGACAACCGAAGCTCGGAATATCCGTTCCGCGATGCGCGCTTTGCCGCCGCGATGGTGCTGGCGCTGGTCGGCATCGCCGCGCGGCTTGCACGGCATGGCGCGATTTTCACCCGGCGGGATGTGCAGTTCTTCGTTTTGTTTGCCGTTTCCTATGCGGCGTGGCTCGGTCTGTTTTCGATCCAGCGTTACGCCATCGTGCTGGAGTTGCTGTGCGGTCCGCTGATCGTGCTGCTGCTGTCGCGCGTTATGACCGGCGCGCCGGCAATGGTTTTACGCGATGGACGGTGGATGCCGGCGGGTGCCGTCATCGTGGCGGTCGCCGTGGCGATCGCGTCGTGGTCGCAGCCGGCGGACTGGTGGCGGCGCCCGTGGTCCAATTCGTATCAGCCAAAAATTTCCGCCCGGCTCGATCAACCGGCCGCTTACTTTCTGCTCGACAAGCCCATTGCCTATGTCGCGCCGCTGCTGCCGCCGCGATCGCGGTTCTATCAGATCGCGGATATTGCCTTGCCTGTGATGCCGGACGGTAAGTTCGATCGCCGCATCCGCGCCGGGCTCGAAGATCCGTTGCCGGGCGGCGCGTGGGAACTGCACATTCGCGGCAAGCCGTTCCGGCAAGACCTGCTGGAACGCTATGGCCTTGCCATCGATGGTTCCAGATCCTGCGTCGAGATCGAAGGCGTCCAGCTCGCAACGGCCATCGAGGCGTGTCCGTTGATCAGGCGGGAGAAATAAACGCGTCGTGGTTACCCACCGAGGTCGGCGGCGCTGCTATGCATGCCCCGCTTCGTTCGACAGCATGCCAGGATCAATGCCGATCTTGCGCAGGGCGCGGAGATATTTTTCGCCGGCATCCCGCCCGAACACCAGGTCCGGATCAGCGGCGCAATGCAGCCAGCCATTGTCCTGAATTTCGGTTTCGAGCTGTCCCGGCGCCCATTGGGCATAGCCGAGCGCGAGGATGGCGTGCTTCGGCCCGGCGCCCTTCGCGATCGCCTTCAGAATATCGACCGTCGCGGTCAGGCAGATACCGTCGTCGATCGGCAGCGTCGCATCCTTGATGAAGAAGTCGCTCGAATGCAGCACGAAGCCGCGTCCGGTTTCGACCGGACCGCCCTTCAGCACCTTCATGGTCCCGGCATTTTCCGGCAGCTTGATCTGGTCGGCTTTCTGGATGATGTCGAGCTGCACCAGCAGTTCAGGGAAATCGATGGTGCCCGCCGGGTGATTGACGACGATTCCCATGGCGCCTTCGGACGAATGCGCGCACATATAGATCACCGAATGCGCAAAACGCGGATCTTCCATGACCGGCATGGCGATCAGCAACTGGCCATCGAGATAGCCGCGGCCTGCCCCGTCGCCGCCGGCATCGGCCTTGCCTCCGGCGCCGGCCGGCTTTTTGCGTATCAGGTCCATCAGCGCAGGACTCTCATTTGCCCGTCTCGTATCCTGATATTGGGTGCCCGCGCTGTCAATCAAGCTTCATGCCAAGCCAGACCCGATCACAAGCAATTCAATGGTTTGCGCCAATGCCAGACTGTAAAGACGTTCCATGACTTCAACGGTTCCAATCCGCGCCGCGGCCGGCGTCGCCGCTGGCGTTTTTGCGTGCTGCTTTGCGTGGCAGGCACCGGCGCAGGACGCCTCGCCGTGGCAGCAGGACAGCCATTCCGCGGTGCGGCTGCTGGCGGGGTCGCGCAGCGGTGCGGTGCTGCTGGGCGGCATCGCGTTCCAGATTGAGCCGGGCTGGCATACCTATTGGCGCAACCCCGGCGATTCCGGCGTGCCGCCGCGGTTCGATTTTGGCAAATCGGAAAATATCGAAGCCGTGACCATTCTGTGGCCGGCGCCGATAAAATTTGCCGACGGCGCCGGCGGTACTTCGATAGGTTATCAGAAGCAGGTGGTGCTGCCGCTGCGCATCGTCGCAAAAAATGCCGACAAGCCCGTGACGCTTCGCGCCGACATCTATTACGCGGTGTGTGAAAAAATCTGCATCCCGGTCGAGGCCAAGGCCGAACTGGCTTTCACAAGCGTGGCGAGCACCGGGGACCCGGCGCTGTTCGCAGCACTCGACGCCGTGCCGAAACCGGCCAATGTCGGCGATCCCAATCCGCTCACCATTGGCGACGTCAAACGCGACGGCAAAGCCGGCGTGATTGTCGACGTGGCCACGCCCGACGCCCAAGAGGTTGCGCTGTTTGTCGAAGGGCCGACGCCAGACTGGGCGCTGCCGGTGCCGAAATTGCTCGGGCATAGCCCGCCCGGGGTCAAGCGCTTCGCCTTCGATCTCGACGGCCTGCCTCCCGGGGCCAATCCCGAGGGTGCTGCGCTAAGGCTGACCCTGGTCGGCGCCGAGCGGGCGTATGAGTTCAATGTGAATTTGAATTAGCGCGATATTTTTCCACAGTCGTCCCCGCGAAGGCAGGGACCCAACCTCCGTGTGCTCTCGTTTCGGCACCAGGTCGGCACTTTCCATCACCAGCAAGGCCAGGGGTTATGGGTCCCGCCTTCGCGGGGACGACAACCCAACCGAATCTTAACGAATCGTTGATATTCCGGATCGTCGCCGCGCCGTGCGGCAATGAGGAATTTTCCGTGGCCGTGACGGACGCGCACTCCCCCTCACCGCACCCAGCAGGTGCTTTTGCGCGGCTGCGCGCGATGCTCGGTCGTGTCCTCGGCGGCTCGGGCGAAGCCTCGCTGACAAAACGCCTTGCCGGCACCATCTTCATCATCCGCATCGTCAGCGCCGCAATGGCGTACCTGTCGCAGATCCTGCTGGCGCGCTGGATGGGCGGCTCGGACTACGGCGTCTATGTCTATGTCTGGACCTGGGTGCTGCTGCTCGGCAGCATGATGGATTTCGGCATCTCGGTGTCCGCGCAAAAGCTGATCCCCGAATACCGCGCCAGCGGCGAACACGATCTGCTTCGGGGCTTTCTCTCCGGCAGCCGCTGGATGACGTTCATCGTATCCTCGGTGGTTTCTGCGCTGCTCGCCGGCATCGTCAAGATTTCGTCGCCGTGGATCGAACCCGGTACGGTGGTGCCGCTCTATATCGGCTGCCTGACGCTGCCGGCCTTCGTCGTCGCCAACACCCAGGACGGCATCGCGCGCGCACACGACTGGATGCGGCTCGGGCTGATGCCGCAATTCGTGGTGCGGCAGTCGCTGATCATCGGTTTTACGGCCGGCGCCTTCGCGCTCGGTTTCAATCTTGGCGCCACCGCGGCGATGCTCGCCAGTGCCGCCGCGGTATGGATCGCCATGATCGGCCAGATGATCGTGATGAACCGCCGCCTGCACGATACGGTCGAAGCCGGCCCCAAGGCTTTCGATTTCCGCGGCTGGCTCGCGGTGTCGCTGCCGATCCTGATGGTCGAAGGGTTTTATCTGCTGCTGTCCTACACCGACGTGCTGCTGCTGCAGCAATTCCGCTCCTCCGAAGAAGTCGGCGTCTATTTCGCGGTGGTGAAGACGCTGGCGCTGGTGTCGTTCATTCACTACGCGATGTCGGCCACGACGGCGCACCGGTTTGCCGAATATCACGCCACTGGCGACCGCGCGAGGCTGTCGGCCTATGTCGCCCACGCGATCCAATGGACGTTCTGGCCGTCGGTCGCCGCGACCGCAGCTCTGCTGGCGTTCGGCAAGCCGCTGCTGTGGCTGTTCGGGCCGCAATTCGTGGCCGGCTACGACATCATGTTCATCGCCGCCATCGGCCTCGTGGTGCGCTCCGCAATCGGCCCGGTGGAGCGGCTGCTCAACATGCTCGGCCATCAGCACATCTGCTCGCTGGCCTACGCGTCGGCCTTTGTCATCAATGTCGTGCTGTGCGTCATTCTGATCCCGCGCTTCGGCGGCCACGGCGCCGCGGCCGCGACTTCGCTGGCGCTGGTATTCGAAACTGTGCTGCTGTTCTGGATCGTCCGCCGCCGCCTCGGCCTGCACGTGCTCGCGTTCGGCATGCGCAGCGCTTAGCTCGGCCTCACACCGAGTCGTCCCCGCGAACGCGGGGACCCATACTCCCTGGACTTGATGTTTGACTTCAGCGCTTGCAAGATAAGGCGACGAGCGCTGCCGCTCTCATAATCGACACGGCGTATGGGTCCCCGCCTTCGCGGGGACGACCCGTTGAGATGTCATAAGAATGCAGTAACGCCGTAGCTACGCGATCTCGTTCAAACGGCATGGCTACCTTCGCGCACAATCAAGCTCCTTTGCCACTCTTGGATTTCCGGCACGCGCGAGCACGATCGCCGCGGCGATCACTTCCAGCGCAATGGTCAACAGCAGCGCAGCGCCGTAATCGCCTCTCCAGCCGCGGATGAGACCGATCAATCCGGGACCGAAGGCGCCCACCGTGCCGCTGATCGAGGTGAACAGCCCCATCACCACGGTGAAGTTCTGGACTTCGAACTCGCGATGGATGATCAGCGGCGGCAGTGTGATGAGGTTTCCGATCGAAAAGCCGAACACAGCAGAGGCCAGCAGCACGAGATGGACGTTGTCGCTCAGGTGGATGGTGAACACCGCCACGGCCTGGCTCACCAGGGAGATGGCGGCAACGAGCCGCGGGTCGAGGTGGTCTGCGACGACGCTGAGCGAGACCCGTCCTACGATCGCCATCGAGGTCATTACACTGACCGCGAGCCCTGCCTTAAGAGCCCCGATCTTCGGCTCAAGTATCGCGATCTGATGCACGATG
>NZ_DASYMN010000190.1:0-9546 GCF_036009065.1 Bradyrhizobium sp.
AGCGCCTCCCCAGTGTCGTCCCCGCGAAGGCGGGGACCCATAACCACCGGCAGTTATGATTGCAGGGAGGTCATTCAACAAGGCCACTGACGCAAACCAGAACATCGGCGACACGGCGTATGGGTCCCCGCCTGCGCGGGGACGACAGCTCTTCCTACGGAAGAGCTGTCGCCTTCAGCGCCTTTTCGATCTCGACTTTCAGCACGCTCTCGAAATTTTGCGGCGTCACCGGGCCGACCATCTTGTAGGCGATGGCGCCGTCGCGGCCGATCACGAAGGTTTCAGGAACGCCGTAGACGCCCCATTCGATCGAGGCGCGGCCGTTGCCGTCGACGCCGACACTGCCGAACGGATTGCCGTAGCGGCCGAGGAAGCGCCGGGCATTATCGGGCGCGTCCTTGTAATTGATGCCGACAATCTGCAGCCGGCTGTCCTTGGCCAATTCGGTCAGCAGCGGCGCTTCGTCATGGCAGGGCACGCACCACGACGCCCAGACATTGACGACGCTGACCTTGCCCTTGAAGACGGCGGGATCGAGCCCGGGCACCGGCGCGCCGTTGCTGGTGAGGCCCTCAAGCTGTGGCAGCGTGGTTTGCGGCGCCGGGCGGCCGATCAGGGCAGAGGGGATTTTCGACGGATCGCCGCTGTACAGCCGGAGCAGGAAGATTCCGGCCAGCGCGATGAAACCTACCAGCGGCAGCGCCACCAGCCATGAACGGCGTTTCGGTGCAGCCACCTCGCTCATCGGATGTCCGCCGCGCTGCGCCCGGAGCGACGGACCGCGCCCGATGCCTCGAGTTCGCGCAGGCGCGCTTTCTGGCGGCGGTAATCGATCGCGATCCAGAGAATAAGGATCAGCACCACGGCTGCGACCACCACATAGGACGTGACGATGAAGGACGCGTAGGGACCGAGCGCCATGGTGCTCACCCTGGCCGCCCGCTTGCTTGCATCATCTGCAAGGCGCGCACGCGGCGGCGCAGAATTTCGTTGCGCATGGCGGCGAGATGCAGCGTGATGAACAGCAGCGAAAACGCCACCGCCATCACCAGCAGCGGAACGAGGAACGCGCGGTCCATCGCAGGCCCGCCCATCCGCAGCACGGAGGCCGGCTGATGCAGCGTATTCCACCAGTCCACCGAGAATTTGATGATTGGAATGTTGATGGCCCCGACCAGCGTCAGGATCGCAGCGGCGCGCGCCGCGCGCGAGGGATCTTCCACCGCGCGCCACAGCGCGATCAGGCCGAGATACATCAGGAACAGTATCAACACCGAGGTCAGCCGCGCGTCCCACTCCCAGTAAGTGCCCCACATCGGCCGGCCCCACAGCGATCCCGTCACCAGCGCCAGAAACGTGAACGCCGCGCCGATCGGCGCGGCAGCTTTTGCTGCAACGTCCGCCAATGGATGCCGCCACACCAGCGTGCCGAGCGCCGCAAAACTCATCACGCCCCACACGAACATCGACAGCCAGGCGTTGGGCACGTGGATGAACATGATTTTTACCGTGGCGCCCTGCTGGTAGTCGTCGGGCGCGAGCGCCGACTGGGTGAGGCCGATCAGCAGCAGGATCGCGGTCGCCGCCGCAAGCGGCGGCAATATCCGCGCGGTCAGCGACAGGAATCGTGTGGGATTGGCGAGATCGATCAGCGTCATGACGTTCCTGATAATCGTCGAAGCCGGGGCAGGCAATGCGGGGAGGTATGTTTCATACGGAGTTGATCAGTCCAGTCCATGCCGCAGGCTTGCAGCCGCCGCGAACGGCCCTATCACGAAGCTGATCAGCGACAGCGCGCACAGAATTGAAAACGGCGTTCCGAACGATAATGGCCCGGAGATCGCGGCCTCCGAGGCTGCGACGCCGAAAATCAGCACCGGGATCGACAGCGGCAGCACCAGCACCGCCAGCAACAAGCCGCCGCGATGCAGCGTCACCGCCAGCGCCGCGCCGATCATGCCGGTAAAGGTCAGGGCCGGTGTTCCCGCGACCAGCGTCAGCGCCACCGCGAATGTGGAGGTTGCGTCGAGATTCAGCAGCAATCCGAGCACGGGCGTTGCGATGATCAGCGGCAATCCGGCGGCGAGCCAGTGCGCGAGAGCTTTTGCCGCGCAGGCCAGCTCCAGCGGCGTGCGGCTCATGACAATCAGATCGAGTGAGCCGTCGTCGTGATCGGCCATGAACAGCCGGTCGAGCGTCAGCAGGCTGGCGAGCAAAGCGCCGAGCCAGAGAATCGCGGGACCCAGCCGCGCGAGCAGTTTCAGATCGGGCCCGACCGCGAACGGCATCAGCACCACGACGGTGAGAAAGAACAGCACCCCGATCAGCGCGCCGCCGCCGACGCGCAGCGCGATGCGGATGTCGCGGCGAATTAAGGCGGTGAGGGCGGTCACAACACGTCGTCCCCGCGAAGGCGGGGACCCATAACCCCTGGCTTCTCAAATGAAAGAACGCCTTTGCCCCAGTGCCGAAACGAGATGACACGGCGTATGGGTCGCCGCCTTCGCGGGGACGACTCGCGGGGAGGCTGGGCGCTAGCCGGTCGCGCTCTCATGCCGCGATTCCCATCCGCAACTTCCGCGCGGCAATCCGCAGCGGGGCATGCGTTGCCGCGACGATCAGGCCGCCGCGCTCAAGATGATCCTGCATCAGCGCGGCAAACATCGTCTGCCCGGCGGCATCCAGCGCCGAGGTTGGCTCGTCCAGCAGCCAGACCGGCCGCCGCACCGTGAGCAGCCGTGCGATCGAGAGCCGCCGCCGCTGTCCGGCCGACAAAACCACCGCCGGCAGATGCGCGGCGTGGTCGAGGCCCACCGCCGCGAGGCTCTGTCCTGCATCGGATCCATCGCCGCCCAAAAAATCCCGCCAGAATGTCAGGTTCTCCATCACGCTCAGCGCAGGCTTCAGCGCGTCGCGGTGGCCGAGGTAATGCGCCTGTTCGGCCAGGGTCCGTTCGCGGTCGCCGCCATCCAGATCGATCGATCCGCCCGCGATCGCCAGCAGGCCGGCAATCTGCCGCAGCAGCGAGGTTTTCCCGGCGCCATTGGGTCCGGTGACCGCCAGCGCCTCGCCCGCGGAAGCGCTGAAACCGAGGCCGGAAAACACCTCGCGCCCGCCCCTGATACATTTGACGCCGCGTCCCGACAGCCGCATCTGGCCTTCTTCCGTGGTGTGGAGGCCGCATTGCTGCGGCACGATTGTCGGTGTGGCGGTCGCTCTGGAAAGATTCTATAAGCCGGAACTTGATGCAGCACACAATCCGCGCCTGCAAGCCACTCGGCTCTCAGCTCGCCAACGGTGTTTTGATACCCTTTGCCGGGTGTAACGACTAATCAGGATCGCGCCACATGCCCTCGCTCGACAGCTTCAAATGCCAAAAGACCCTCAAGGTCGGTGGCAAGTCCTATGTCTATTACAGCCTGCCCACCGCGGAGAAAAACGGTCTGAAGGGGATTTCCAAGCTGCCCTATTCGATGAAGGTGCTGCTGGAAAACCTGCTGCGCAACGAGGACGACCGCACGGTCAAGAAGGACGACATTCTGGCGGTGGCGAAGTGGCTGAAGAAGCGCGCGCTCGAGCATGAAATCGCGTTCCGCCCGGCGCGGGTGCTGATGCAGGATTTTACCGGCGTGCCGGCGGTGGTCGATCTCGCGGCGATGCGCAATGCGATGCAGGCGCTCGGCGGCGATGCCGAAAAGATCAATCCGCTGGTGCCGGTCGATCTCGTCATCGACCACAGCGTGATCGTGAACTTCTTCGGCGACAACAAGGCGTTCGGCAAGAACGTGGTCGAGGAGTACAAGCAGAACCAGGAACGCTACGAATTCCTGAAATGGGGCCAGAAGGCGTTTTCGAATTTCTCGGTGGTGCCGCCCGGCACCGGCATCTGCCACCAGGTCAATCTCGAATATCTCGCGCAGACGGTATGGACGCGCAAGGAGAAGATGACCGTCGGCAAGAAGACCGGCAGCTTCGAGGTCGCCTATCCGGACACGCTGGTCGGCACCGATTCGCACACCACCATGGTCAACGGCCTTGCCGTGCTCGGCTGGGGCGTCGGCGGTATCGAGGCGGAGGCCGCGATGCTCGGCCAGCCGCTGTCCATGCTGCTGCCCGAAGTGGTGGGCTTCAAGCTCAAGGGCGCGCTAAAGGAAGGCGTCACCGCCACCGACCTGGTGCTCACCGTCACGCAGATGCTGCGCAAGCAGGGCGTGGTCGGAAAGTTCGTCGAGTTCTTCGGACCCGGCCTCGATTATCTCTCAGTCGCCGACAAGGCGACCATCGGCAACATGGCGCCGGAATACGGCGCGACCTGCGGCTTCTTCCCGGTCGATAGCGAAACCATCGATTATCTGAAAACCTCGGGCCGCAAGGCCGACCGGGTCGCACTGGTGGTCAAATACGCCAAGGCGCAGGGACTGTTCCGCACCTCCGCTTCCCCCGATCCGGTATTCACCGAAACGCTGACGCTCGATCTCGGCGACGTGGTGCCGTCGATGGCAGGGCCAAAGCGCCCCGAAGGCCGCGTGGCGTTGCCGGCGGTGGCGGACGGTTTTGCCGCCGCCATGACGAGCGAATACAAGAAAGCCGCCGACGCTTTGAAGCGTTATCCGGTCGAGAACCGCAACTTCGATCTCGGCCATGGCGACGTGGTGATCGCGGCGATCACCTCCTGCACCAATACCTCCAATCCGAGCGTGCTGATCGGCGCCGGCCTGCTCGCGCGCAACGCCGCGGCAAAAGGCCTTACCGCAAAACCCTGGGTCAAGACATCGCTGGCGCCGGGCAGCCAGGTGGTCGCCGAATATCTCGCCAATTCCGGACTGCAACTCGACCTCGACAAGGTCGGCTTCAACCTGATCGGTTTTGGGTGCACCACCTGCATCGGCAATTCCGGACCTTTGCCGGAGGAGATTTCCAAGGCGATCAACGACAACGGCATCATCGGCGCTGCGGTGCTGTCGGGTAACCGCAATTTCGAAGGCCGCGTCAGTCCAGACGTGCAGGCCAATTACCTCGCCTCGCCGCCGCTGGTGGTCGCCTATGCGCTGGCGGGAACGGTGACCAGGAATCTCGCGGTCGAGCCGATCGGCAACGGCAAGGACGGCAAGCCGGTTTACCTGAAGGACATCTGGCCGACCACCAAGGAGATTAACGCCCTGATGAAGAAGTTCGTCACCGCGGCGATCTTCAAGAAGCGCTACGCCGACGTGTTTAAGGGCGACACCAACTGGCGCAAGATCAAGACCGTCGAGAGCGAGACCTATCGCTGGAATATGAGCTCGACCTATGTGCAGAACCCGCCTTACTTCGAAGGCATGAAGAAGGAGCCGGAGGCGATCCTCGACGTGGTGGATGCGCGGATTCTGGCGATGTTCGGCGACAAGATCACCACCGACCACATTTCGCCTGCCGGCGCCATCAAGCTGACGTCGCCTGCGGGGAGCTATCTCTCCGAGCATCAGGTCCGCCCCGCCGACTTCAATCAATACGGCACGCGGCGCGGCAACCATGAAGTGATGATGCGCGGCACCTTCGCCAATATCCGCATCAAGAATTTCATGCTGAAGGGCGCCGACGGAAACATTCCCGAAGGTGGATTGACCAAGCACTGGCCCGACGGCGAGCAGATGTCGATCTACGACGCGGCGATGAAGTACCAGGCCGAGAAAGTCCCGCTGGTGGTGTTCGCCGGCGCCGAATACGGCAACGGCTCCTCGCGCGACTGGGCCGCGAAGGGCACGCGGCTGTTAGGGGTTCGCGCCGTGATCTGCCAGAGTTTTGAGCGCATCCATCGCTCCAACCTGGTCGGCATGGGCGTTTTGCCTCTGACCTTCGAGGGCAGCGATTCGTGGTCGTCGCTCGGGCTGAAGGGTGACGAGACGGTAACGATCAGAGGCCTGCAGGGCGACCTGAAACCGCGCCAAAAACTGACCGCGGAGATTGTATCCGGAGACGGCACACTGCGCCGCGTGTCGCTGCTGTGCCGGATCGATACCCTCGACGAGCTTGAATATTACCGCAACGGCGGCATCCTGCATTACGTGCTGCGCAAGCTTGCAGCGTGATCGGAAACGTGATCGGCGCCTCACTGCGAAGTGAGTGGCGAATGGAGGGAAGGCGGCCTATGAAAGGCCGCCTTCTCCGCGTTCGAAAGGCATATCAACGGCGACGGCGCGTCGCGGTTTCAGCGTGGCAGTAATGATGACCCATGATTCTATCTCGCGATGGTGCAGCGCGCTCGGTGTTTGCACTATCGTCGCGATCGCAAGTCCAGCCCATGCCGAACCGCGCGCGGTGGTGGAGTTGTTCACGTCGCAGGGATGCTCGTCCTGTCCGGCGGCCGATCGGGTTCTCGGCGAACTGGCCAAGGATCCGAACGTTATCGCGCTCAGCCTGCCGATCGATTACTGGGACTATCTCGGCTGGAAAGATACGCTGGCGGATTCGCGGTTCAGTGCGCGGCAGAAAGCATATTCCCAGATGCGCGGCGATCGCGACGTCTACACCCCGCAGGTTGTCGTCAACGGGTCAGCGCATGTGATCGGCAGCGATCGTGCTAAAATCGAAGGTGCGATGGACGTCACCAAGAAAGCCGACGGCGTGATGTCGGTGCCGGTCTCGATGACGTTGTCCGGCAAGCAGATCAACGTTTCCGTCGCGGCATCGAATAAAGGCCCATCCGCCAGACATGGTGAAGTGTGGATCTGCTCGGTCTCGAAATCGGTGCCGATCAAGATCGGCCGCGGAGAAAATCGCGGCAAGGAAATCACCTATTACAACGTGGTGCGCAATCTGCTGAAGGTCGGCGACTGGAACGGCAATGCCGGCAGCTGGACCGTGCCGCTGGAAAATATTTCCCGCGAGGGCGTCGATGCCGCGGTGGTCTTTGTGCAGAACGGCAGCCGCGAAAATCCCGGCCCGATGTTAGGTGCGGCATACACGGCGCTGCACTGAACTCGTCATTCCGGGGCGCGCGAAGCGCGAGCCCGGAATCCATAACCCCTGTATTTGAGTTCAGCATCCATACGCCCACAGGGGGGTTATGGATTCCGGGCCTGCGCCAAGAGGCGCATCCCGGAATGACGAAGTGCAAAAAGAAAAGGACCAACTCTCGTTGGCCCAGTGACGGGGATTAACTCCCCTGCGAACAGGCCCGATCCCGACGACCCCGGGGGGCTGGGGGCTGAGGAATCCGGAACCGAAAGGACCGGGCCAACGCAGTAGCTTCTTTTCGCAGTCCAGATGGGCGGTCGCTTGTCGGAAATTGGGCCGTATTATGATTCCGCTAACGATCCCGTGACGGGCCAATTCACCCATGAATTACGCGTCCCGGACCACGGCCCTCTTGCAGCCGCGCGCAGTCGGCGCAATCATGCTGGCCGCAGCATGGTCTTGAAACGTGGTAGCCGGGTTTTGGAGAAGATCATGCCTTGGATGACAGGAGGCGTGGCATGGATTTGATGTCGGGGGATGCTGATCCAAGCGAGACCGCCGCAGCGGAGCGCAACTCCGCTGCGAACCCTGCGCAAAGCCGGGTAACATTCAACCGTTTCGAACTCAACCGCATCCTCAATCTTTACGGACGCATGGTCGCCGATGGGGAATGGCGGGATTACGCTATCGACTTCCTGAAAGACCGCGCGGTGTTTTCGGTGTTCCGCCGCGCTTCCGAAGTGCCGATCTATCGCATCGAGAAAGATCCACGGCTGGCTCGCAAGCAGGGGGTCTACAGCGTGATCTCGGCCGGCGGATTGATCCTGCGCCGCGGCCATGAACTCGACCGCGTGCTGCTGGTGATCGATCGCAAGCTGGCGGTGGTTTGAAATGAGTCTCCTGTAGCCCGGATGAGCTCTTGCGATATCCGGTGCAGCGTCGCGGAGCTCATCCGGGCTACGGCGTTTCAGGCAGCGTCGTGGCGCCTTCGCCGAGCGCGCGCTGCATCATCACGGTGTCGAGCCAGCGGCCGAACTTGAATCCCACATCGGAGTGGGTGCCGATCATCGCAAATCCAGTTCTGCTGTGCACGCCGATCGAACCCGCATTGGCGGAATCGCCGATCACCGCGATCATCTGGCGATAGCCGCGCGCCTCGCATTCGGCGATCAGCCGTTGCAGCAATTGCGTCCCGATGCCGCGGCGATGGATCGCCGGTTGAAGATAGACCGAATCCTCCACGGTGAACCGATAGGCCGGTCGCGGCCGGTACGGCCCGGCATAGGCGTATCCGACCGCGCGGCCTTCGAGGGATGCAACGAGATAGGGATAGGCGCCTTCGATCAGCGATTCGAAGCGGCGCGTCATTTCTGCCAAGTCCGGCGGGATCAGCTCGAACGTCGCGGTGCCGGTGAGGACCGCGTGCTCGTAAATCTCGGTGATGGCGGGAAGGTCGGCCTCGGTGGCGGAGCGGATTTCAACGTTGGTCATGGGGCCTCCACGGGTCATTGCCGGGGCTCGACCCGGCAATCCATCTGCTTCGAACGACTCTTGTGAAGATGGATGGATGCGCGGGTCAAGCCCGCGCATGACGCGAATGTGTTGCTGCGTGCCCCGGACGCAGCGCAGCGCGGAGCACCTGCGAAGCGGTGCGCTGCTGAGCCGGGGCCCAGCTTTTTCCACTCCAACCGGGGGTCCCGGTTCTGCCAAGCTGCATCGCGCCCGGGACGCGAGGTCCATAACCGCGCGCAAAACAAAAACCCCGGCCGCGAGGCCGGGGTTGAGTTTTCGCCTATGCTATGCCGTCAGTCGCGCTGTCCGAGCAACTGCAACAGCAGCGTGAACAGGTTGATGAAGTTCAAGTAAAGCGACAGCGCGCCGGTGATGGCCGCGCGTTCGGCGACGTCGCCGCCCTGCGAGGCGTAGCCATAGATGTAGTCGTTCTTCAGCCGCTGGGTATCCCAGGCGGTCAACCCTGCAAATACCAGCACGCCGACCACCGAGACGATGAACTGCAGCATCGTGCTTGCGACGAAGATGTTCACCAGGCTCGCGATGATGATGCCGAACAGGCCCATCAGCAGGAACGAGCCCATGCCGGTCAAGTCACGCTTGGTGGTGTAGCCGTAGAGGCTGAGCGCGCCGAACGAGGCCGCGGTGATGAAGAACACCCGCACGATCGAGGTGTGCGTATACACCAGGAAAATCGACGACAGCGAGATGCCCATCAGCGCCGCGAACGCCCAGAACAGCAATTGCGCCGTCGCGGGCTTTAGCCGGTTGATGCCGAACGAGATGGCGAACACCATCGCCAGCGGCGCCAGTATGAATACCCATTTCAGCGGGCTCACATACATCGCATAACCGAACGGCGTCAGGTAGGCATTGCCGAACTTGGCGGCGGCGCCTGCCTGGTCCGTGGTCACGGCAGCCATATAGATGCCCAGCGCGGCGAGGCCGGTAATGGCGAGGCCGATGGTCATGTAGTTGTAGATGCGCAGCATGTAGGCGCGCAGACCGGCATCGACGGCTGCGGCGTCAGTACGCCCGGCGGCCCGGCCGAAGGGCGAAGCGTAGTTACGGTCTAGGTCCGACATGGTCGAATTCCCG
>NZ_DASYMN010000191.1:0-11553 GCF_036009065.1 Bradyrhizobium sp.
GATGAACCACAGGCCCGGTTGCGCGGTGCGCACATACATGTTGCGCAGTTCCTGGTTCTCGCCGAAATCCCAGATCGGGCCGACGCGGTCGGCGACCTCGTCGCCGAACAGCTTTCGCACCAGATGCTGCTGGCCCTTGTAACCGGTCGCCAGCACGACCAGGTCGGCGGCGATTGTCTCGCCGCCACGCAGCCGCGCGCCTTCGGCGACAAAACCGTCGATGTCGGAAAACTGCGCGAGGCCAATCGCGCCTGAAATGACAAGGTCCGAGCAGCCGACATTGAAATAATAGCCGCCGCCGCGGGTGAGATATTTGAACTGCCAGCCGGTGCCGTCCTCGCCGTAATCGAGCTTGAAACCTTTTTTCCGCAGGCCGTCGAGCAGATCCTTGTCCAGTTCCTTCGAACGGTCGGTGATCCCCTGATGGCTCTTTTTCGCGACCGGCAGCGGCATCGAGGTTGCGATCAGGTCGTTGTCGTCGAGCGTCCCCTCATTGTAGGCCTCGTAGGCGAGTTGCGCCGACGGTTCGATGTTGGTGATCAGGGTCGGATTGCGCTGCACCAGCGTGACCTCGGCGCCGCTCGAATAAAGGTCCTGGGCGATGTCATGGCCGCTGTTGCCGGTGCCGATGACGATGGCGCGCTTGCCCTTCCAGTTCTCGCCGTCGTCGTACTGGCTGGAATGCAGCACGGTGCCGCCGAAATTCTTCAGGCTCGGAATGTCCGGCCAATTCGCAATGCCGCTGACGCCGGTTGCCAGCACGACATGCTTCGGATGCATGGTGCGCGTGGTGCCGTCGGGCCGGCGCAGCGCTACCTTCCATCGGCCTTGCTGTTCGTCGTAACTACCGCCCACGAAATCGGTGGAGGTCCAGTAGTTCAGCTCCATCGCCTCGACATAGGCTTCGAACCAGTTGGCGAGCTTGTCCTTGGGGATATAGGTCGGCCAGTTCGGCGGGAACGGCATATAGGGCAGGTGGTTGACCTGCACCTGGTTGTGCAGGGTCAGCGCGTGATAGCGGTTGCGCCAGTTGTCGCCGACCCGCGCCTCGCGGTCCACGATCAGCGTATCGAGGTTCAATTGCTTGCACCGCGCCGCGATCGACAGCCCGGCCTGTCCGCCGCCGACCACCAGTACGACCGGGTCGCGGTCGGCATATTCGGCGGCGGATTTGCGCAAGTCGAGCCAGTTGGGGCCGCGGAAATCGCGTGAATAGGATTGGCCCCGCGGCCGGGATTTTCCGGCCTGTTCCTCGAACCCCTTAAGCTCCTCGAGCGTCGTCAGCAGCGTCCAGGCCTTCAGCACATTGTCGTCGTTGGCGTCGGGGATCAGCCGCACGATTCCGCCGCCGCGTCCCATAGCGGTTTCGAACTTGAACATGGCTTCGATCGCATCGGTGCCCGCGCGCGTCACCATCCGGGGCGCGGTGCGAGCGGGATCGATCGCAAAACCGGCCGGCCGGCTTTTGCCGGCATGCGCCTTCAACGCGCTCAAGATCGCGTCCGCGCCGCTGAGCGTCTGGATGTCCCAACTCAGCGCCAGCACATCGCGCCAATGGCTGTCGGGATGAAACAGGGTTTTGAGCAGGCCACCGCCGGATTTTGCCAGCGCATTTTCGAACTGCGCCAGCCAGTGGTCGGCGGCTATCGAGACATCGTCGGTCTTGTCCAGCATTGTCGTTCCCAAAGCCGCCCGTTCCGCGCGGCGCTTTTTAGATGGAAAACCTACACCGTCGGAACTTGCGCAGAAAGGGTTGTGCGCTGCGGTAGATTACCGCGACAGCCGCCGCAGATCGGCCAGGGCCTTTTCGGAGAGCGGCGTGTCCGGGTGACGCGCGATGAACAACTCTAGCGCCGCCGCGGTGCCCTTCCGCAGTGCGAACTGATATTCTTCCTCAACGGCCGCGTTGGGATTTCGCGCGGGCGGAGTGGTGCTGTCGCGAACGGTTTTTTGTGCTTGGTCGGCGGCGGCGATCTTGGACATGAAAAAGTGCCTTTCGCAAAGCAGATGATCTGGATCGGGCAAAAGCAGTATAGTGGCCCATGCCGCCGCCGAACGGGCAATGCGGCCGGTTCTCCCACTGTGTTGCGTTCGTTTCACAAGGCGACCCATCGAGTTGGTTCCGATCGCGGGAACTCGTGAAGATTAACAGAGTGTTGTAACCGAATTGCAACCTGACCCGCCTAAGTTAAGCCAAACGTAGAGCAAGTCTGGCTAGACGTGAACACCGTGCGCCAATCGCGCGACGATTTCTCCCCGGAGAACTTCAATTGGCTACTTCTGTAACTGTAACCAGGACCAACAACGCGGAAATCGACGGCCTGCTGGGCGGCGCCAAATGGACCGGCACCATCACCTACAGCTTCCCCGACGCACCCACCGACTATCTCTCCGGCTACAGCACCAAAAATGAGCCGACCACCGGTTTTTCGCAGGCTCCCGCCGCCGAGCAGGCCGCCATCCATTATGCGGTCGGCCTGATCCTCGGCTATACCAACGCCTCGATCCAGTTCGCCGGCGCCAACAGCGCCAATATCCAGGTCGCGCAATCCTCCGCCGCCAATCCGACGTCCTACGCCTATTACCCGTCCAACAACTCGGCCGGGACGGGCGGCGACATCTGGTTCGGCACCGCTTACGATTACTCGCAGGCGAAACTCGGCAATTACTATTTTGCCACCGCGATCCACGAACTCGGACATGCCTTCGGCCTCAAGCACAGCCAGGAGATCGGCGGCGTCGCCAATGTCGCGGTACCCGCTGCGCATGACGATTCCGAATTCACGGTGATGAGCTATCACAGCTACGTCGGCAGCCCGCTTACCGGCTACACCGCTGAAGCCTATGGCTATCCCCAGACCTATATGGCGAACGACATTCTCGCGCTGCAGACGCTGTATGGTGCGAATTTCGCCACCCATGGCGAAAATACCACCTATTCGTGGAATCCGACTACCGGGCAGGAGTTCATCAACGGCGTCGCGCAGCCCGCACCGGGCGGAGGCATTGGCGGGTCGGCAAATCGCGTCTTCATGACGGTCTGGGACGGCGGCGGCGTCGATACCTATGATCTGTCGAACTACAGCACCGCGCAGACGATCAATCTCAATCCCGGTGCATCATCGATCACGTCGGCGACCCAGCTCGCCTATCTCGGCAACGGCCACTATGCGCAGGGAAACATCTTCAACGCTTATTTGTACAACAGCGATCCGCGATCCTATATCGACAACGCGATTGCAGGCTCGGGCAACGATTCCATCACGGGAAATGCGATCGCGAACTATCTCGATGGCGGCGCCGGAAATGATTTCCTCGTCGGCGGCGCGGCCAATGACGTCATCATCGGTGGCTCCGGCACCGACACGGCGGCATTCTCCGGAACCAAAGCCAGTTATCTGGTCAGCTATAATTCCGCGACCCAGATGTTCACGGCGGTCGACCTGCGCGGCGGGTCCCCCGACGGAACCGACGCGATCAACGGTGTTGAAAACTTCCAGTTCGCGGACGGCGTGGTTGCAAGTTCGTCATTCGCAGCCGCTTCCGCGGTCAATTATGCGCTAACCAGGGACTTCAGCGGCGACGGCAAGAGCGACATCCTGTGGCGCAACGACGCCGGCGCCATCGCGACCTGGCACATGAACGACGGCACGCTGCTCAGCAGCAATTCCCTGGGCTCGGTGCCGGACAGTTGGAAGATTGCCGGGACCGGCGACTTCAACGGCGATCACAAGGCCGATATCCTGTGGCGCAACGATGCCGGCATCGTTGCGATCTGGGACATGGACGGCGGCAACATGCTCGCCAGCAATTCGCTGGGCTCGGTGCCCGCCAACTGGCACATCGCCGGGACCGGGGACTTCAACGGCGACGGCAAGAGCGACATCCTGTGGCGCAACGATGCCGGCGCCATCGCGACCTGGGACATGAATGACGGCACGCTGCTCAGCAGCAACTCCCTGGGCTCGGTGCCGGACAGTTGGAAGATCGCCGGCACCGGCGACTTCAACGGCGATCACAAGACCGATATCCTGTGGCGCAACGACGCCGGTGCGGTCACGATCTGGGACATGGATGACGGCACCATGCTCGCCAGCAATTCGCTGGGCTTGGTGCCGGCCAGTTGGCACATCGCCGGCACCGGCGACTTCAACGGCGACAGCAAGTCGGACATCCTGTGGCGCAACGACGCCGGCGCGGTGGCGGTCTGGGACATGGACGACGGCACGCTTCTGCGCAGCAATTCGCTGGGCTCGGTGCCCGCCAATTGGAATATCGCCGGCATCGGCGATTACAATGGCGACCACAAGAGCGATATTCTATGGCGCAACGACGCCGGTCCGCTTGCGATCTGGGACATGGACGACGGCACGCTGCTGAGCAGCAATCCGCTGGGCTCGGTGCCGGACAACTGGCACATCATCGCATAGCAGGCTTTGCGAGACGGACTGCGGGCCGTCGGATGACCTGTACATGCAGGTCACCGATGGCCGTGCCGTTTCCAGCCGGATGGAGGCGTTCATTTTCGCGAGTCCGTTTTTACTGCCGCGATCTTCGCCTTCGCAGATGTCGGTTTTGCGACAGGCGGGTTGTTTGAAAGGGCGTTCGACTTTGCCTGTCCCGCGATGACGCCGTCGCGCGCCTTCAGCACCTTGTAATAGGCCCACCACAGATGCGCCGCAGCACCGCGCAGCGGCCGCCATGGCTCGGCCAGCGGCGTCATCTGCTTCGCCGTCGGCCGTGTCTTGAGGCCGAGGCCGACCTTGACCGCTTCCTGGAGGGCGACGTCGCCCGCCGGCCAGGCGTCGCCGTGGCCGAGGCAGAACAGCAGATAGACATCGGCGGTCCACGGGCCGATGCCGTGCAGTTTTGTCAGCGTGTTGTGCGCGGCGTCGGCATCCTCTTCCGCCAGCAACTCGAGATTGAGCCGTTCGGCGGCAAGTTCGCGCGCCAGATTCTTCAGCGTCTTGATCTTCGCGCCGGACAGTCCGAGCTTTCCCAAGCGATCGGCGCGGGCGCGGCGCAACGCGTCGTGATGAAACGGATCGAACGCGGCCGAGACCCGGCCCCAGATCGCCGCGGCGCTGGCGGTCGAGACCTGCTGGCCGGTAATGATCGCGGCAAGGCCCGCAAAGCCCGGCTCGCGCTGGCGCAACGCCGGCATGCCAGTGCGCTCGAGAATGGCCTTAAGCCGCGGGTCCTCTCTGACCAAAGCATGGATGGCGTCGTCGAGGTCGGGCTGGGTGTTGAGGTGGACGGTCATGAAGTGGCGAGCATTCCATACGAGCGTCATGCGCGGGCTTGACCCGCGCATCCATCTGCTATCGTAACAGACTCTTTCGAGAGATGGATTGCCGGGTCAAGCCCGGCAATGACGGACTTCAGCATAATGCCGCCACCCGTTTTCCGTTTTGCGCCGAGCCCGAATGGCTATCTGCATCTCGGCCACGCTTATTCGGCGCTGCTGAACTGCGATCTGGCGCGGCGGGCCGACGGGCGGTTGCTGCTGCGCATCGAGGATATCGACGGGGCGCGGTGCCGCCCGGAATTCGAGGCCGCGATTGTCGAAGACCTCGCCTGGCTCGGCGTTGAATGGGAAACGCCGGTGCGGCGGCAGTCGGAACATCTCGCCGATTATCGCGACGCGATGGCGCGGCTCGCCGCGCAAGGCCTGATCTATCCGAGCTTCGAAAGCCGCGCCGAGATTGCAAAGCTGGTGGCGCAAAGGGAAACAAACGGCCCGTGGCCGCGCGATCCCGACGGCGCGCCGCTCTATCCCGGCACGGCGAAATTGCTCTCGCCCGGCGAGCGTGAGCGGTTGCTCGGCTCCGGCGCGCCCTATGCACTGCGGCTCGATATGGCCGCGGCCCGTGCCCGCGCCGGCAGCCTGGCATGGATCGAGCGGGGGAAAGGTCCGGGCCGCGAGACCGGCATGGTGACCGCGCAGCCGCAGCTCTGGGGCGACGTCATACTGGCGCGCAAGGAGACGGCGACCAGCTATCACCTCGCGGTGGTAATCGACGATGCGCTGCAGGGCGTCACCGATTTGGTGCGCGGGCAGGACCTGTTCTGGTCGACCTCCGTGCATCGCCTGCTGCAGAAGCTGCTGGATTTGCCGCAGCCGGCCTACCGCCATCACCGGCTCGTCCGCGACGCCGCCGGGCACAAGCTTTCCAAATCGACTTCAGCCACCGGATTGCGGGAATTGCGCGCGGCCGGCGCCACCCCCACCGACATCCGCCGCCTTGCCGGGCTGCCTTAATTTGCCTGAACTTTGCCGCAAGCCAAACGCAGGCCGGATATTGCCTCCGGCGTGACTCTGCCGGGCCGGCCATGGCATGGTGGCGCCGGCCGGGTCGGGGGAATCATGGCGCGCAAATCGCGCTCACCGCGCAGCGCAATGACGCTGAAAAAGCGAACGCCGACAAGGCGGACGCCGAAAAAACGCGCGCCAAAAAAACGCGCGCCAAGACCCGCCGCCGGCACGCGCGCCACCCCGAACATGGTCGAGACCGCGCTCGCCGCTTTCGCGCACGAAGTCCGCACGCCGCTCACGGGAATTCTGGCGGTCAGCGATCTCCTGGCCACCTCCGATCTCGATGAGCGCGAGCGGCGCTGGGTCGATACCATCAAGGCCGGCGCCGAACATCTCGCTGGCTTGGCGACCCTGTTCGTCGACGCCGCCCGAAGCGGCGGCTCCGGTCTCGGCGTGCGGCAGGATTTTTTTGATCTGCGCGCGCTGGCGCGTAACGTCGGCGATTCGCTTGCGGGGCGAGCCGCCGCCAAGGGCTTGCAGTCCTCCGTCGAGATTTCGGAAAAGCTGCCGGCATTCGTGATCGGCGATCCGGTGCGGCTGCGTGCGGCGCTGGAAAACCTTGTCGACAACGCCGTAAAATTCACGGAAACCGGCAGCGTCGCGCTCAACGTCACGCCGGCGCGCGCGCCGAAAGGCAGGGTCGGCGTCGCCTTCGCGGTTTCCGACAGCGGCATCGGCCTTTCGCTGGCCGAGATCAAGCGCCTGTTCCGCCCGTTTTCGCAGGCCAATGTCTCGATCGCGCAGCGCTTCGGCGGCGCCGGGCTTGGATTGTCCTCGGTCAAGCAACTCGCGCGCGCGATGGGCGGCGACATCGAGGTCAGACAGCGGCGCGGCGGCGGCACCACCTTCAGGCTGACGGTGATCCTGACCCTGGCGAAGGGGCCGGTGACCATCATGTCCGATGACGACGCCGGTGCGTCGCCGGATCAGGCGGCAGCGTTGCGCGTTCTCAGCGTCGAGGACAATCCGTTCGGCCGCGTCGTGCTCAACGCGATCCTCACCGAACTCGGCCATAGTGCGGAGTTCATCGGGCGCGGCGAGGCCGCGCCGGAACGGGTCGCGCAAGGCGCCTTCGACGCGGTGCTGATGGACATGGTGCTGCCGGGCATCGACGGCATCGAGGCGATCCGCCGCATCCGCGCGCTGGACGGGCCGGCCGGACGCATCGCGATCATCGGCGTCTCCGGCCGCGGCGACGACGAGGCGGCCGCGCGCGCCGCCGGCGCCGACGCCTTTCTGGTCAAGCCTGTTTCTCCGCGGGCGCTAGCGACTGCGCTGCTTGAAGCGTCACGCCGCGCGGCAGCCGCGACTTGATGATCGCCGCGTTCAACTCGCCGCCATAGACGAACACCGCGGCGATGAAATACAGAAACACCAGTGCGATCACGACCGACGCGAGGCCGGCATACATGGTGACGTAGTTGTTGGCGAAGCGCGCCAAATACTGTCCGAACACGATGCCCGATACCAGCGATCCCACCACCGTGAAGATAATGCCGGGCAGGATCTGCAGGAAGCTGCGGCGGCCCGCGGGCAGCCACGCATGCAGAATGAACAGCGCAATGACCAGCGCCACGATGGTGATGCTGTAACGCGTGACGTTGACGAAATGTTCGTTGGTCTCGACGATCAGCGGAATGTGACGCCGCGCCGCCTCCACCACCAGCGGTCCGAGCACGATGAACAACGCCATCGCCAGCGCCGTGAAGGCCGCGATCAGGGTGTAGCCGATCGATTCCAGCCGCAGCCAGTACCAGCGCCGCGGTTCGATCACGGCGTAGGCGCGGTTGAGCGCAACCCTCAAGCTCTCCACGCCGTTCGATGCAAAATACACCGCGAGCATCGCGCCGATGGTCAGCGCATCGCCGCGGGTGGTGGTCAGCACGTCGTGGATTTCCCCCGACAGCGCGTCGGCGACCTGGAGCGGCCAGACCTGCAGCATCAGGCTTGCGGCCTGATCGGCGAGGTCCTTGGAGCCGAAAAATCCGGCCAGCGATGTCAGCACGATCAGAAACGGAAACAGCGCCATCAGCGTGGAGAGCGCGATATGGCTTGCGATCGCCCAGCCGTCATCGGCCAGAAACGTGTAGAACGCGTCCATGGCTACCAGATAGACGTAGCGAATCTGTCTCACATTTCACCTTGATGGCACAGAACGCGGATTGAGCCGCGCTACCTTCTGATATTACTTGATAAAAGGCCAGATCGTTGCGCCGCGGCCTCGCCCGAATGTGAGCAATGGCGCCGCCTTGCGCGCGGTGTTATGAACCGGCGATGGCAACATTTTTGAGCTCGATTCTGCTGCCCGTGGCGGTCGGCGCCGTAGCATTGGTGCTGCTGCTGGGCCTCCTCAACATGATGCGCGGCGGCTCGCCGAACCGCTCACAGCGATTGATGCGGTTGCGCGTGTTGCTGCAATTCGTCGCAATCGTCATCACCATGCTGGCGGTCTGGGCGATGGGGCGGTGATGGTTTCGTGCCCCGGACGCAGCGCGCCGTTCTTCACGGCGTGGTGCGCTGCAGAGCCGGGGCCGTTACACACAAGGAACTTCGTCATGCGCGGGCTTGACCCGCGCATCCATCCATCTTCGGAAGATTCGTGCGAAGAAGATGGATTGCCGGGTCAAGCCCGGCAATGACGCTTTGATTCGTGGCGGTCCCGGCTCTGCGGAGCGGCATGAAGAATGCCGCACCGCGTCCGGGACACGGTAGGAGAGGATAGATCATGGTCGTTCTCAATCGAATCTATACCCGCACCGGCGATGACGGCACCACGGCGCTGGGCAGCGGCGAGCGCCGGCCGAAATACGATTGCCGCATCGCCGCCTACGGAACCGTCGATGAGACCAATGCCGTCATCGGCATCGTGCGGCTGCACCTTGCCGAGGCGCCGGAACTCGATCGTATGCTGGGCCTGATTCAGAACGACCTGTTCGATCTCGGCGCCGATCTCGCCGTGCCCCAGCGCGACGGCGCGGCGGAACGGCTTCGGATGCTGTCGACCCAGGTCGCGCGGCTGGAACGGGACATCGATGCGCTCAACGCCGGGCTTGCGCCGCTGACCTCGTTCGTGCTGCCGGGCGGTACGCCTGCCGCGGCGTATTTGCATCTGGCGCGCACGATTTGCCGCCGGGCGGAGCGGATCATGGTGGAACTGGCGGCCAAGCCCGATGAGCCGGTCAGCGCTGCCGCCATCCAGTACATGAACCGCCTGTCGGACTTTCTGTTCGTCGCCAGCCGCTCGGTGAACAATAATGGCGCAGGCGACGTGCTCTGGGTCCCCGGCCAGAACCGGTAAAAACAACCCCCCGCGGTCGTCCCCGCGGAAGGCGGGGACCCATACGCCGTGTCCCCTCGACTGGAGAGAAGGCGTTGCAGCGCTTGTGTGCGGTCGTAAACGCCGGCGGTTATGGATCCCCACCTTCGCGGGGACGACGAGGGTCTGGGGCGGCGGCGGCGCACCGATTTCTGGCTTTCGCGCGTTGACCGGGCATGGCCGGACCTTTAGGTTCCGCGCCCAAGCCGAATAAACCCAAAAATCACACGAAAGAGGATTGATGAAGGTTCTGGTGCCGGTAAAGCGGGTGGTCGATTTTAACGTCAAGGTCCGCGTCAAGAGCGACGGATCGGGTGTCGAACTCTCCAATGTCAAAATGTCGATGAATCCGTTCGACGAGATCGCCGTCGAGGAAGCCCTGCGCTTGAAGGAGGCCGGCAAGGCGAGCGAAGTGGTGGTGATATCGATCGGTCCCGCGCAGGCGTCGGAAACCATCCGCACCGGCCTTGCCATGGGCGCCGACCGCGGCATTCTGGTCAAGGCCGAGGGCAACGTCGAGCCGCTGGCGGTCGCAAAGATCCTGAAAGCCATCGTCGATGAGGAAAAGCCCGGCCTTGTCATCCTCGGCAAGCAGGCGATCGACGATGACTCTAACCAGACCGGCCAGATGCTGGCGGCGCTGCTCGGCTGGTCGCAGGCGACGTTTGCATCGAAGCTCGAAGTCGACGGCTCGGATTTCAACGTGACCCGCGAGGTCGATGGCGGCCTGCAGACCTTGAAACTGAAGGGACCGGCGATCGTAACTACCGACTTGCGGCTGAACGAGCCGCGTTACGCCAGCCTGCCCAATATCATGAAGGCGAAGAAAAAACCGATTGCCGACAAGAGCGCGGCCGATTACGGCGTCGATCTCGCGCCGCATCTGGAAATCCTGAAAACCTCCGAACCGCCGGGCCGCAAGGGAGGCGTCAAGGTCAAGGACGTCAGCGAACTGGTGTCGAAGCTCAAGAACGAAGCCGGGGTTCTGTAGATGACTACGCTGCTGCTTGCCGAACACGATCATGCCTCGCTAAAGGATTCCACCAACAAGGCGCTGACCGCGGCGTCCGAACTCGGCGGCGAGGTTCATGTACTGGTCGCCGGTGGCGGCGAAGGCACCAAGGGCGCGGCGGAAGCCGCCTCCAGGCTCAAGGGCGTTACCAAGGTGCTGCTCGCCGACGGTCCGCAATACGCCCACGACCTTGCCGAGCCGCTGGCCGCATTGATCGTGGCGCTGGCACCCGGTTATGACGCGTTCGTGGCGCCCGCGACCTCGCGCTTCAAGAACGTGATGCCGCGTGTCGCCGCCTTGCTCGACGTGATGCAGGTGTCCGAGATCATCAAGGTGATTTCGCCCGACACCTTCGAGCGCCCGATCTATGCCGGCAACGCGATCCAGACCGTCAAATCCAAAGACGCCAAGAAGGTGATCACCGTCCGCACCTCGACCTTCGCCGCGACGGGCGACGGCGGCAGCGCGCCGGTCGAGAATGCCGCATCGGCTGACGACCCCGGCCTTTCGAGCTTTGTCGGCGAGGAAGTCGCGAAAAGCGATCGTCCGGAGCTCGCCTCGGCGAAGATCATCGTCTCCGGCGGCCGCGCCATGCAGAGCCGCGAGAACTTCGCCAAATACATCGAGCCCTTGGCCGACAAGCTCGGCGCCGGCGTTGGCGCCTCGCGCGCCGCGGTGGACGCCGGCTACGCGCCGAACGACTGGCAGGTCGGGCAGACCGGCAAGGTGGTGGCGCCGGAACTCTATGTCGCCATCGGCATCTCCGGGGCGATCCAGCATCTCGCCGGCATGAAGGATTCCAAGGTGATCGTCGCGATCAACAAGGATGAGGACGCGCCGATTTTCCAGGTCGCCGATTACGGTCTGGTCGCGGACCTCTATCAGGCGGTTCCCGAACTGACCGAGGCG
>NZ_DASYMN010000192.1:0-2530 GCF_036009065.1 Bradyrhizobium sp.
CGCTGCCTGTCCCCGTCCAGCCAGCTTCGGTGGCAGACCCCGAGAGTGGGGCCGGACGGATACCCAAGTACTCCCGCGAGCGTGAGCTACGTTTGCCCCCGCCCTCAGGCGCCGCTCCCATCCCCACGTTCCAAAGCGTCCCAGGTAACGCTCCCTCCAGCTAGGATGAGATGACTAGGGTTATAAGGTATACGGGAATATTGTCAAGCGGCAAAACATTAAATTTTTTGCCCGGGCGAGGCGCGGCCTCGTGTCCCGGGCGCGGCGCGGCATTCTTCATGCCGCTCCGCAGAACCGGGACCGTACCGAACACCGCGCTCTGTTACGGCCCCGGCTCTGCAGCGCACCACGCCGCGAAGGGCGGCGCGCTGCGCTGCGTCCGGGGAACGCAGCGACAGGCCACACGGCGGCATTTCGCGGATCGATTTGCCGTGATACCGGTGCGGCTGGTTGAACTCGGGGGAAAGCGAACATGGCGGCAACGGCGGATCTGGCGGCGCTGCGAATCGACGATTTTACGGCGCATCTCGATGCGGCCTTCGACGTGCAGGCCGCCGGCGGCGTGCTGTCGCTGAAGCTGGCCAAGGTCGACCCGGCCGGCGACAGCGGACGCGCCGGCGGCGCGTTCTCGCTGATCTTCGTTGCGCCGAAAGGGCCGTGGCTGCCGCAGGGGATCTACCCGGTCACGCATCCGGCGATCGGCATCATGGAGATTTTCCTGGTGCCGATCGGCCCGAGGCCGGACGGCAACGGCTACCAGGCGATCTTCACCTGAAGCGTGCCCCGGACGCAGCGCCCGAAGCGCGTTTACGCGCGTCTTCGACGCGCTATGGCGTAGCACTTGCGCAGCGGTGCGCTGCAGAGCCGGGACCGTAACGAACGCCGGCATTCGCAACGGTCCCGGTTCTGCGGAGCGGCATGAAGAATGCCGCACCGCGCCCGGGACGCGAAGCCTGGCAGCGTCAGCTATTGTATTTGTCGTTGACGGCCTTGCGAACGCATTTGTAGACCGGCGATTTGTTCAAGGTCATGCAATAATCGCCGCCGACCTTCACCGGTACGCGCTTCCCCTTCATGCCGGCGGGCAATATCACGATGCGATCGCCGCGCGCGTAAAAAATCCGGAAGTGGCAGACATTCGGCGCGCGCGCGTCGCATCCGAACGGAACGCGCGCCATCGGGGCCGGAGCCGCCGGCGCCGGCGCCGCGGCGGGAGCCGTGCGCATCGGAGCCGCGACGGGAGCCGCCAGCGCCGGAGCGGAGGCGGCGCCGCACAACACCAGCGCACTGGCAACAATGAAAAACCCGCGCTTCATCGAGATTCCCTCCACGCAATCAACGTCAGTTCGTAGCCCGGATGGAGCGCAGCGCAATCCGGGGAGTACCACGTTGCGAGAACCCCGGATTTCGCTGCGCTCCATCCGGGCTACGGGCTACTGCGTCAGCATACTCCGCTGGATGCCTGCATCAATCCATCGACGATCAGCTTGCGCCAGGCCGGTCCGTTGCAGGTGTCCTTGTTCGGGATGAAGCGGCTGCCGCCGAACCATGGATGGTTCAGATTGCTGCTGGTCCAGTCGATGCCGACGCTCTTGCCGTCGGCGAGCTTGACATTGCTGAACCAGTCGAAGCGCGCTTCGAGCCGGCTGTGCGGCACGTCGACCTGGAAGCCGATGAACATCGCGGTCGGCGCCTGCAGGCGATGATTGCAGAAATATTCATCGAGCGGCAGCGTCGCGTCCGGGATCGGCCCGGAGGACATGAACTGGATGCCGTTGATCGGCACCACGGCGGGCACTGCCGCGCCGTTCTTGCCCTTGGGCTTTACCCACGGAAACACCATCATGCTTCCGGCATCGTAGTTGCCGTATCTTCCGCGCACGAAGTTCATGCTGACGACCCCGGCCAATCCGAGGTCGTCGGTATTTTTCCGGAACAGCGAGAAGTTTCGCCGCGACGCGCAGTCGACGTTCAGGCGTACCGGAAGAAATTGCGCCATGCCGCCGGGCACGCAGGCCGGCGTTTGCGCCGCAGCCGATAGCGGATGCCGCAGCATCGACACCGCGCCCACCGACATGCCCAGAAATGCACGCCTGCCAAAGCTACGCATACGCTGCCCCACACTCAAAATTCCTAGCCCGGTGCAACAATAGCGGGAAGGCAGCGCGTGTAAACCAACCGGGGATGGTGATGGTGCGGCAACGACTACCAGGCGGTATTCACCTCTGCCGCCAACCAACAGCCGCCGTCATCCTGAGGCGCGAGCCCTTGCGAGCCTCGAAGGATGGCCGCAAGCTCCGGCGTATGAGGCGATCCTTCGAGACGCCGCGCAAGCGCGCGGCTCCTCAGGATGACGGCGGAGGCGCTCTACTCACCTCTCCCCGCAGGGGAGAGGTCGCCGCGCATCGTCAGATGCGCGGCGGGTGAGGAGACTTTCCGCGAGTCCTGAACGCGTGGAGAGACCCCTCACCCGAAGCCTGCGCGGAGTTTATCATCGGGCGGCGCTTCGCGCCGACCCGTTGGCTCCGGC
>NZ_DASYMN010000193.1:0-9459 GCF_036009065.1 Bradyrhizobium sp.
TTACATCGGCGCCGTCGATCCGGCCGGGCGCAAGCCCGACCCATCCATCGATCCTTGCGCTCGTGGCGGAATTGGTAGACGCGCTGCCTTGAGGTGGCAGTGAGTAAAATCGTGGGGGTTCGAGTCCCTCCGAGCGCACCACAGGCGATAAGCTATTGATGCGAAAAATATTTTCGCGATGTCTATTCCACGTTGTTACTCGCTATGAGTCTAATCTTTGAACTTTTCCATCAGCGTTTCTCCGATGTGCTTCCAGCGTTCGCTCTTGTGGCGGTCAGCACTGTTTGAGCCAAGATCTCGCGATGGGGGTCATTTCGAACGATAGAACAGCACGCGTCCGGTTGGTATGAGCTGGAGTAGAATATCATAGTCGCCGACATTTGCAGTCAGGACAACGAGGCCGAGCTTTTGCCCCTGCAGGAAGAGCACGCTGTCCTGAAGCGCGCGGAGCTTGCCGTCCTTTTGATATCCCTGGAGGCGGCAGAGAATCCCCGATAGCAGCGCGGCTCGTCCCAGCACCTCTATGTCCGGCGCAAAAATCCGATGTGGCGGCATCGCTTTGATCTGCTTGCCGATCACATCGACGACAGAAGCGGTTCGGGCGTCGGACGGCTTCAACACGCCGACCGTGTGCATTAACGCCTGGATCGCCACAGTCGAATGGTTGACTTGTCGCTGCGCGATCAGGTGGTCCAGGACTTGAGGCGAACGATCTTGCATTTGATCGATATAGACGCAGGTATCGAGCAGTAGTCCCTGTCCGGCGGTCAGGCTGGCGCTGACGAATGGAAGTTCATCGTCGCTGCGCCGTGCCAGCGTGTTTTCCAGATCGAACCGCGCCCAACGTCGCGCCGCGTCAAAGTCGAATTCCGCCACCTTAGAAACCGAGCTTCAACATTGGATCGACCTTGCCTCGAGACTCCTTGAACGCCTCTGCGAAATTGTCCTCAAGTGCGACCGTCGCCAACGCAAACTCGATCAAGTCCGTATCCGTCTCGATGCCCGTCTGGCGCTTGGCCTGCCGGACCAGGGCAGGACTCACCCGGCCGCCGATGCGGCTGCCTTTTTCGCTCAGAAGGCCAGATTGTTCCGCCGCCAGCATGACCGCTTCAAATCGTGCCTTGCTTACGACAAGCCCGCTGGTCGCAAGCTCACGCTTAAAGGTCTTTATCAGTACCGAGTTGCCCTTGGATGCAGCTCTCCTCTGTTTCGTCCGGAGCAGCCGGGGCTTGTTCGCTGATGCCTTTGCCATGGAATTTCCTTGTATGTTAGACAAAAATGGATTTTGTCTAACATAGCGCTTTGGTGCCCCATCTTCAAGGCGTCTGCCACGGAGCCTGAAGGGAAGGTGTCCGACGCTGGAACTGGGGGCGTGTTTTCGATTGAAGATAGGATCTGGGACAGCCAGAGGAACGTCTGCGACACGCACCGTCAATCGGATGCTTTGTGCAAGCCGGGAGCCTCCGACCCGCGCGAAAGCCCGCGTGGCGTCGCACAGGCCCGAGACCCGGCTTGGTCGGACGGATGCCGGCTTTGCTCGACGGGAAAGGGGGGATGCTTTAGTACAGCTGCGGCGCAAATCATGTGGTTTGTTGCGCTAGCGGTCGTGACGACTGCGACAAAACCACCAGCTTGCGATAGATGAAACCATCCAGCTTGATTTGTACAGCGGTCACCTCAGAGTCGCGCGACGGCTTCAAAGTCAGGCGCAGACCCGAGCGGATGCTTGAGGTCGACCCGCCGTCTCAGTGCGCCGTCAGCGGCACGCGCTTCAATCCCGGTTCGGTAATGCGATGGCTTCCCGGGATCATGCGCCTGGAGGCGCTGGCATGGATCGAGATCAGTTTTGCGATTGCGTCTGCGTCGTTTCCGGCGGGAGCGTGCGTGCGTTCTGCATGATGTGCTGATGAGACCACAGCCTGTTGCGCTGCCGCGCTGGATCGTTCCTGGATCTCGAAAATATCTTTGCCAGGCACGGGCAAGGGTGTTCGTGCTGCGCCCGCCGCGAGCGGCGACAGACTGGGCCACGGCGCTCGCGGCGGTAACGGTATCCCGCCGTGCGCGAGCCGTCCTGGACGCTCGAACGATTCCGGCAGCGACACCAGCATGCCTTCGCGCCGATCCGAATCCGATACAGCGGGCGCGGGAAGGGTCTCCGCGCTGGTAAACACGAAACCGGGAATTTTCGGCCAGCGCGACGTCGCCACTGTCTCCGATATCGGATGCGGCTGCCATTGCTGCGGCTCGGTCGGCGTCGCTGGCTGATCGGGCGTCGCCGGTACCACATGGACGATGCGATAGCCGCGCGCCTTCAGTTCATGCAGGATTTTCGGTAGCGCGGCGACGGTGCGTGCCTGGATGTCGTGCAGCAGCAGGATGCCCTTGCCCTTGGCCTCGAGCCGCTGCATCGCGAGGTCGTACACCCGCGCCGAGGAAACACGCCTCCAGTCATCGGCCGGAAAATCGGCGCTCCACGTCTGGATACCCCTGGCAGCAAGATAATCCTCAACGTCCCCGGCGCGGCGCAGGCCGGGAATCCGGAAAAACGGCGCGAGCGAGCTGGCGCCACCCAGCGCAGCGGCGGTCGCGGCGATGCCGTCGTCGATCTCCTGCCGGGCGCGTTCGATCGGCAGCCGGTTCATGCCCAGGGGATGATTTTGGCTATGGGTACCGATGGTATGACCGGCGTCGCGGACTTTGCGGACGCCTTCCGGATAGTCGCGCGCCATGCGGCCGATGATGAAAAACGTCGCCTTCACGCATTGCGCGGCGAGAATATCCAGAACCTGGGTGCTGTGCGGCGGCAGCGGGCCGTCGTCAAACGTCAGCACCACCTCGTGGTCCTGCAGCGGCAGCGTTTCGGCATATTGCATGGTGCCGATCCGCGGATGCTCGCGGGGATCGACAACCAGTGTTCGCGAGGTTCCGAGTGCGCCGGGATTGCCCGGGCAATCGGCCGCGGCCGCGGTGCCGACGGCTATGCCGGAGGCTAGCATGCCCAAAAAAAGCACGGCCAGCTGCCGTGCCCCGTTTCCGCTCAACGCCTTACCCATCTGCAAAATACCATCACTGTTCAATCGAGCAAACTACAGGCTGTGCCATGAACGGGGCCTTAATCGTGCTTACCGCCTGGGGATAAATTCGCGGCGGAAGGAACCTGATCCGGCTTTTTGTCCGGCGCCGCCGGCACCAGATGGACCACGCGATAGTGGTTGTCCTTCAGATAGCGCAGGAAATCGGGCAGCATGGCGGCGGTTTGCTCTCGGGGGTCATGCAGCAGAATAATTCCCTTGCGGTCGGCCTCGAGTCGGTCGATCAGCAGCTTCAACTGTTGCTTCGGCGTCATGGTTTCCCAGTCGCTGGCCCACAGGTCGGCGCCGAACACCATGATGGCGCGGGATTGCAGCAGATCGAGCGTGGCCGGGGTGGTTCAAAACCGGGAAAACGAAAGAACGGCGTGCTCGGCGTGCTGGTCGCGGTACCGTGCAGCGCCTTTTCCACTGCGGCGATGCCGCGATCGATTTCTTCGTCGGTCTCGCTGGGCTTGATCCGCGATAGACTGCGGTGCGACCAGGTGTGATGGCCGACGCTATGGCCCTCGGCGGCTATCTTCCGCACCATCTCGGGATGTTCGGACGCGGGTTTTCCGACCAGGAAGAACGTCGCGCGCGCACACTCTCTCGCCAGCGCCGCCAGAACCCGCGACGTCGTCGGGGGCGATGGACCGTCGTCGAAGGTCAGCACCACCTCGTGGTCGTCGAGCGGCAGGGTCTGTGGAAAGTTCTTCAGTCCAGCGCGCGGGTAGTGCGCCGCATCGACCGCGAGAATGCGCGAGGTGCCAAGTGTGTCCTTGCGCGGGCAGTCCGCCGCCTGCGCGCTCGCCGTGCAGGCAAGCAAGGCCAGGGTTGCGGCTCTCAACTTGATCATGACATCTTCCCGGCGCGAAACGCCTTCGCGCATCTACATTTATCATTGCGCTTGGCATTGCCGATTGGGTAATGCACGACAGCAGCGCGAATTCGCCGCCTTTCGATAGCGCAATTCGCTCAAAGCACGCTAGGCGTAAACCTGTAACAACCGGCGAGGCGCGGCATGGCCGATGATGTGGACGTTGCCCAATCCGCCGATGCCGCCCATGCATCCGTGCTCGATCGTCTTCCGATGCGGGATGAAGACGGCGACATCCGTCCCGAATTTGTCGAAAAAGTCTCGCGCGCAGTTCAGGCCGCCGATGCGGCTTTTTTGCGTGAGATCGTGGCCGAACTGCATGAGGCCGACCTCGGCGACCTGATCGAGGCGCTCGACCAAGATGACCGGCCCCGTCTGGTGGAACTCACCGGCGCCGACTTCGACTTTTCGGCGCTGAACGAAGTCGATGACACCGTCCGTGAGGAAATCCTCGAAGAACTCGAGCCCGAGACGGTCGCCGAAGGCGTCCGCGAACTGGAATCCGACGATGCCGTCGAACTGCTGGAAGGCCTCGACGAAGAGGACCAGGAGGAGATTCTCGAAAAACTGCCGCATTCCGAGCGCGTCGCGCTCGAGCGCCGCCTGCTTTATCCGGAAAATTCCGCCGGCCGGCGGATGCAGACCGAGTTCATCGCGGTGCCGCCGGAGTGGACCGTCGGGCAGGCGATCGACTACATGCGCGACACGCCGGACCTGCCCGACCGTTTCTACGAACTCTACGCGGTCGACAGCGCCCAGCATTGGCAGGGTGCGATTTCGCTCGACGCGTTGCTGCGTGCGCGCCGCCCGGTGCCGCTTGCCGACCTGATCGACGAGGACCGCCGCCGCGTCTCGGTGATGGACGATCAGGAGGAGGTGGCACGGCTGTTCGGCAAGTATAATCTGGTCGCTGCGCCCGTCATCGATACCGAAAACCGGCTGGTCGGGGTCATCACCATCGACGACGTGGTCGACGTCATCGAGGAAGAGGCCGAGGAAGACCTGAAAGCGCTCGGCGGCGTCACCAGCGACGAAGAGCTGTCGGACAGCGTCTGGACCATCGCCAGGGGCCGCTTCAACTGGCTGCTGGTCAATCTTGCCACGGCGTTTCTGGCGTCGTCGGTGTTGGGCCTGTTCGAGGGGCAGCTGGAACAAATGGTGGCGCTGGCGGTGCTGGCCCCGATCGTGGCCAGCCAGGGCGGCAATGCCGCCACCCAGACCATGACGGTTGCGGTGCGGGCGCTGGCGACCCGCGAACTCGGCTCCAACAATGCCTTTCGGGTGGTGATACGCGAAGCGCTGGTCGGCCTCGTCAACGGCCTTGCCTTCGCCATCATCACCGGCGTTGCCGCGGTAGCCTGGTTCAAGATTCCCGGCCTCGGCGTCGTGATCGGGCTCGCGATGCTGTGCAACCTGGTTGCCGGCGCGCTCGGCGGCATCCTGATTCCGATGGTGCTGGAGCGGGTGCGCGCCGATCCGGCGGTGGCGTCGGGCACCTTCGTGACCACCGTCACCGACGTGGTCGGCTTCTTCTCCTTCCTCGGCATCGCGACGCTGTGGTTCGGGCTGAAATAGCCTTGCCATTCATCGGACTTTAACGCGCATCGCCGACCATCCCTGCAGAGGTCGAACATGCAGCGCCTGCGGCTGAAAGCGGACGGACGGATCGTCGAATTGCGGGACGGGCGGGAATTTCCGTTTGCGCCGGCGCTCCCTGTCATCGCATCTGCCGGTGCAACGGCGCCAACCGCCCGCGAGCTGCGCCGGCGGGCGCGGCTGACCCAGATCGAATTCGCCGCGCGGCTCGGCGTGCCCGTCGAAACCATCCGCAACTGGGAGCAGGGCAAGCGCATGCCGCGCGGACCTGCGCGGGCGCTGCTGGCCGTGATTGCGCACGCGCCGGAGACGGTGTTTGCCGCGCTCGCGGCACAAACCTGAGCGCAGAACCCTCCGCCCACATCGGCAGCGCCGCAAAGGAACGGCTCAATCCTGCCGCGGCAGGCCGAGCCGATAGACGCCGCGGAAATCATCGGGATCGGCCGGCTTGCCCTTGCGATAGATGACGAGGCGGCCGGCCTGCGCCAGCGCGACCGCGGCGCGGCGGATCGGCATCAACAGCCCGTGCCAGTCGCCATCAGGCGAAATCGCATGGGCGATTTCCGGCGCACTCAGCGTGCCGGCGCCGGCGCGCATCAGGACGTCAAGGATGGAATCTTCGAGGCGGATGGCTTGCGGCGAATCGTGGGCGGACATGCGCCATGCAATGGCGCATTGATCCGGATCCCGCAAGCAGCCTTGACGCGCTTGTATACCTGACCACAATCACGCCATTGCGCTTTGCGGAATTCGATGGAGGAACGTGATGTCGTTGCCCACGCCTGTGAACCGCCGCACTTTGCTGACCATTCTCGGCTCCTCGATCGCCACGCCGCTGCTGGCGCCTCGCATTGCTGTTTCGCAGGAGGCCTGGCCGGCCCGGACGGTGCGCTATGTCAACGGTTTTCCGGCCGGGGGAGCAACCGACACGCTGTCGCGCATTCTGTGCCAGAAGATGAGCGAGTTGTCCGGACAGTCATTCGTTGTCGAGAACAGGGCGGGCGCGGGCGGCGTGCTGGGCGCGGACACCGTCGCGAAGGCAGCGCCGGACGGCTACACCGTCGGTCTCGGCGGCATTGCCAGCAACGTGCTTGCGATCGGAAGCTACGCAAAACTGCCCTATGACCCGCGCGGCGATTTCACCTTCATCGGCGGCATGTGGCAGCTGCCGAATATCCTCTCCGCCAGGAAGGACCTGTTCTCTTCCGACCTGAAGGAATTGCTGGCCGCGTTCAGGAAGGAGCCGCGCAAATACACCTATGCATCGGCGGGATTCGGCACGACGCTGCATCTGTCGGGCGAGATGATGAACAGCATGGCCGGCGTGGAAGTGACCCACATCCCATACAAGGGAGCCGGCCCGGCGCTGACCGATCTGCTCGGAGGCCGCGTCGATCTGTTGTTCGACAATCTGCCGGGCTCGCTGCCGAGTGTGCGCGCCGGGCAGATCAAGCCGGTCGCCGTCACCGCGAGGGCGCGCATTGCCGAGCTTCCGGACGTGCCGACTTTTGCCGAGGTGCTGCCTGGATATGAGATCACCTCATGGACCGCCATGATCGGACCAGCGAACATGAAGGCCGATCTTGTGGCGCAAATCAACGCGCTCACGGTAAGGGCGCTCGCCGATCCGGCGTTGAAAGCGCGCTACTCCGACCTCGGCGCAACGCCTTGGCCAGCCTCACCGGCGGAGATCAAGGCATTTCGCGATGCTGAGGAAGGGCGGCTGCTGCCGGTCATGCAGGCAGCCGGGATCAAGCCGGGGTGAGGTTTTTACCTCTCCCCGCAGGGGAGAGGTCGTCTCGCATCGAAGATGCGAGACGGGTGAGGGGTCTATCCGCGAGTTCGAACGTGTGGAGAGTCCCTCACCTGAAGCCTGCGCTGCGCTCCGGCTTCGACCTCTCCCCTGCGGGGAGAGGTGACGCGCGCCGCTTCAATCTGAATTGCACTCAAGGCAGAAAGGAAAAACAATGCCTGCCGAAATCAACATCTACAATCCCGAGCAACTCGGCCCTCCGATGGGGCAGTACACCCATGTGACGCGCGTCAGGGCCAACGAATTCCTGTTTATCGCGGGCATGCTGTCGGGCGACGCCGCGGGCAATGTCATCGGCGAGGGTGATTTCGACGTTCAGACCGCGCAGGTGTTTCGCAATATCGAGGCGGCGCTGAAATCAGCCGGCGCATCCTGGGCCAATGTCGTTCAGTTCACGACCTACCTCGTCCATTCGCAGGACATCCCGAAATTCATGGAATTCCGGTTGCGCGAATTCCCAAAAATGTTTCCGGACGGCAAGTATCCCCCGAACACGCTTCTCATGGTCGACCGGCTGGTCAAGGAAGCTTTCCTGGTCGAAGTGCAGACGATCGCCGCGGTGTGATCGAGACAGCTGCCGGTCTGGTGCTCTGCGTCTTTCGCGCGCAACAAGTTCCGCCGTCATCCTGAGGTGCTCGCCGCAAAGCGGCGAGCCTCGAAGGATGGCCGCAAGCACCCGGGGCGATCCTTCGAGACGCCGCGCAAGAGCGCGGCTCCTCAGGATGACGGTGCATATGTGGCTCGGCACACGGCTTACCTCGATCGGTTTGCGTGTCGCAGCCGCCATCGTTCTTTTCACCGGACGGGTTTGATGGTTGTATGATGACGAACCCGTGGACGTCCACGCAAACAGGGAGGCAGACCGATGACAATGAGGCCGGACCCGACGTTTCACGCATCGCCGAAGCTTGCAATGGAAGCTCCGCCGGAGAATTTTGCATACACCTTGCTGCTCAGCCCGGACGCCTCGAAACCCGATGCGCTCGCGGTGATCGACGTAAAGCCGGGCTCTGCGACCTACAGCCAGGTCGTCCACACGGTGACGATGCCGAACAAGGGCGACGAGTTTCACCATTTCGGCTGGAATGCCTGCTCGTCGGCGCTGTCGCCGCTCACCGGGCACGCATTCCTGGAGCGGCGCTATCTCATCATCCCCGGCATCCGGTCCTCGCGGATTTATGTGGTGGATACCAAACCGGATCCCACAAGTGCGAAGATTCACAAGATCATCGAGCCCGAGGAAATCTTCAAGAAGACCGGCTACTCGCGGCCCCACACCATCCATTGCGGGCCGGAAGGAATCTACGTCTCTACGCTCGGCGGCGGCGGCAAGGATGGCACCGATGGTCCGCCCGGCGTCTTCATCATGGACTGCCAGACATTCGAGGTGCTCGGGCGATGGGAGATCGATCGCGGTCCGCAAACGCTGCACTATGACTTCTGGTGGAACCTGCCGCGCGATTACATGGTGACGAGCGAGTGGGCGTTGCCGCCGCAGTTCGAGAACGGAATCGTGCCGGAGGATTTGCTTTCGAACAAGTACGGCCATCGCATCCACTTCTGGGATCTGCGGGCCCGGCGAAACGTCCAGACCATAGATCTCGGCGCCAACCATCAAATGGCACTGGAAGTTCGCCCCGCTCACGATCCGGTTCGCGAATACGGCTTCCTCGGCGTCGTGGTCGATACCACCAACCTCGAAGGCTCGATCTGGACCTGGTGGCGCGAAGGCGGCAAATTCCATATCGAAAAAACTGCAACGATCCCAGCCGAACCCGCGCCCAAGGAACAGCTGCCGCCGCTTCTGCAGGGCTTTGGCGCCGTTCCCCCGCTGGTAACCGACATCGACTTGTCGATGGATGACAAGTTTCTCTACGTCTCGTGCTGGGGCACCGGCGAGATGCGTCAATACGATGTCACCGACCCGAGAAAGCCAAAACTTGCGGGCTCGGTGCACATCGGCGGCATTGTCCGCCGCACGCCGCATCCGAACGGCAAGGCCTATGCCGGCGGTCCGCAGATGGTGGAGATCAGCCGCGACGGCAAACGCGTGTACTGGACCAACTCGCTCTACTCGACATGGGACGACCAGTTCTATCCCG
>NZ_DASYMN010000194.1:0-3361 GCF_036009065.1 Bradyrhizobium sp.
GCTATCACAAGATCATCGTGATGACCGACGCCGACGTCGACGGCGCGCATATCCGCACGCTGCTGCTGACGTTCTTCTTCCGGCAGATGCCGCAGATGATCGAGGCCGGCCATCTCTATATCGCGCAACCGCCGCTCTACAAGGTGACGCGCGGCAAGTCCGAGCAGTATCTGAAGGACGAGCGTGCGCTGGAGGATTATCTGATCAACACCGGGCTCGACGACTGCGTATTCAGGATGGCGTCGGGCGAGGAGCGCAAGGGCCGCGATCTGCTGGCGCTGGTGGAGGACGCCCGCGTGATCCGCGGCACGCTGCACAATCTGCACAGCCGCTATAACCGCCGGGTGATCGAGCAGGCCGCGATCGCCGGCGTGATGAACCCCAAGATCACCGGCGACGTCGCCACCGCCAACGCCGCCGCCGGCTACATCGCGCGAAGGCTCGACGCGCTGGCCGATGAGGTCGAGCGCGGCTGGACCGGACGCTTCACCGAAGGCGAAGGATTTTTCTTCGAGCGGACCGTGCGCGGCGTGAAAGACGTCGCCGTCATCGACGACGCGCTGCTCGGCTCCGCCGACGCGCGCAAGCTCGACGATTACGCCGCAAAACTGCAGGAGGCCTATCCGAAGCCAGGCATGCTGCGCCGCAAGGACACCGAGACCGTCATCCACGGCCCGGTCAGCCTGTTCGAGGCGGTGACCGATGCGGGGCGCAAGGGCGTGGCGCTGCAGCGCTACAAGGGCCTCGGCGAGATGAACCCGAGCCAACTCTGGGAAACCACCCTCGACACCAACGAGCGCTCGCTGCTGCAGGTCAAGATCAAGGAAGTCGACGAGGCCGACGACATCTTCACCAAGCTGATGGGCGACGTAGTCGAGCCGCGCCGCGAATTCATCCAGGACAATTCGCTGAGCGCCAATGTGGATGTGTGAGGCTGCGTAGGGTGGGCAAAGGCGTCCTTCGCGCCGTGCCCACCAGCAGGATCGCGCGATAGAATATGACGCATTGCCTTGGGAATGGCGACCTTTGAAGGAGGAGACGTTGGTCCGCTATATGACGCCGTCGCAATATCAGGCTATGGACCGCCAGCAGCAGAATGCCCAGCGTGAAGCCATCCGCCGCTATAACCAGGAAGTCGACCGGGTCAATCGCGCCAACCGCGCCGCGGCGGAAAAGCATGTGCGGGACGTTAATCGCGAAGTCGACCGGGTCAATCAGCACAACAAGCGCGTGGTTGACGACTACAATCGTCGGGTCCGCCAACACAACCAGAACGCCAGCGCGGCGCTCAGCAAATATAATCAGGCCGTCCGAACCCACAATGCGCAAGTCGAACGGAATCGCCAGCGCAGTCTCTCTGCACTTCGGGCCATGTCCACCACCCGATACGTCGAGGTGCGCGACTCTACCTTCGATTTGAGTGAGCGCTTCGACCGCGTCGAGCGATCGGCAGGCTCGACGGCATACGCGGACTTGTTGGCGCTGTCGGAGAGAGAAGCCAGCAACAGCGCTGAGGTGGCTGAAGCTCTGACCGCGGATGAACCGAAAGTCCCCGAAAACGGTCAGGACACTGGAATTCTCGAATACCTGGTCGGATTTTCTCAAGAGCTCTGCGACCGCTGGCGCGGGGCGTTGTACTCGCTCAATCCCGTCAATCCGGATGCAGGCCGACATTTCTGCACCAGTGTGCGAGAGATCTTCACGGAGATTCTCGATAAGTGGGCAGATGATGAAGATGTTTTGGAAGCCGATCCGAACTGCGAGCTTACGCCCAACAGGACCGGACCATCACGCCGTGCTAAAATCCGCTATTTGCTGAAGCGTAAGGGCGTAGATTCTCCTGAGATGCTGGGGTTCGTCGAGAAGGATATTGACGACATCCTGCAACTGTTCCACGTGTTCAACGAGGCGACCCACGGCACCGCGGGTAAGCACGGTTTTTCAAAGCTTCAAAGCATCCGGCAGCGCGTCGAAGGCGGCATCATGTTCCTGGCCGCCATCGCTCTCTGAGGTTGAAGCCGGCGAGCACGCAAACCAGCTTCGGCGGCCATTTTGCAGCGCTCGAAGAACCCGAATGCCTGGCCGAGGACATCCGGGCATTCTTCCGTCCGCTCCGTCAGATTTCGTAGCGGCCATATCCGCGCGAGCGCGACGAATCCGACCCATCTAGCTGCGCGACAGGTTGCGCGTTGCCATCAAGACATTTGCGATCGGTCGCCGGAACAAGCCAGTCACGGTCGGGCGATGAATCCCGAACGGACCTGAACGGCAGGACGTTATCCATTGAATTGGTCACGGCGCTCATCTCCATGGCTTTCCTCCTGTCGCTTCGAAACGAAATCGTGCAGCACAACGGGACCGATGCGAAGTTGGTAATGTCGATTTCTATTATTCGGCCCTGGAATAAATCAGCGATGTCCGGTCCGGCGGTTCACGGTACAATGAAGCCATGACGGGTGAGGCTTGACATGGACCAGCTAACCGGATTTCGAATTTTCACCCGCGTCGTCGAGCTTGGCAGTTTTTCCAAGGCGGCGGACGACCTTGTCGTTTCGCAATCGACGGTCACCAAGCATATCGCGTGGCTGGAATCGCATCTCGGCGCGCGGCTGCTCAATCGCAATACGCGCGGCATCAGCCTGACCGAAGGCGGCGGCCTGTATTACGAGCGCTGCAAGGCAATCCTCAAGGACGTCGACGATGCCGACGCCGTGGTCGGCCGCCACAGCGGCGCGCTCACCGGCACGCTGCGAATCTCCACATCGGTGGCGTTTGGCCGGCGCATCGTCGCGCCGATGCTGATCGAGTTCATGCGGCAGCAGCCCCGGCTCAAGATCGATATCACCTGCGAGGATGCCTATGTGGACCTGGTGGCGCGCGGCGTCGACGTCGCCTTGCGGATGGGCAGGCTTGCCGATTCGTCGCTCGGCGGCCGCTATATCGGGTCCAATCCGTGGGCCATGGTCGCCTCGCCGGGTTATCTCGCCGGGCACGAAACGCCGCAGTCGCCGGGCGATCTGGACGGCCACGACTGCATTGTCTATTCCAGCGTTCAGGGCGACGCGGTATGGCAGCTCCGCTCCCGCGAAGGCGGCGTGCACGCCGTCGTCGTCAATGGCCGGTTGCGATCGAACAATCTGTCGACCTTGCTGTCGGCCGTGCAGCTCAATCTCGGCATCGCGATCCTGCCAACCTATGTAGCCTCTTCATCGCTGAAATCGGGCAGGATCGTACGCGTGCTGGAAGATTACGTGCTCCTCGAACAGGAGCTGCATGCGGTTTTTCCCTCGCCGAAATTCGTTCCGCAGAAGGTGACGGCCTTCATTCACTTCCTGCTGCCGCGCTTCAAGGGACAGTGGTG
>NZ_DASYMN010000195.1:0-47808 GCF_036009065.1 Bradyrhizobium sp.
CGAGGCCGAAGTGAAGAGTGCAATGCAGGATCCGGAAATTCAGCAGCGGCTGCGGTTGCTCGCCACCGACGCCAACAGCAGTTCGCCGACGCAATTTGCCGACCGGATCAGGGCCGATCTAAAGGCTTGGGCAGAGGTAGCCAAGGCAGCAAACGTGACCGTTGAGTAACGGCGGCCACTACGGCCAGGTCCGCTATCGGCACAAAGGAGACATACTGAGCATGTGCGGGGAATGTCTGCTCCTGACGGAACAGCGGAGGTCCTCCGCCCTGCGGCCTCCCGTAAGCAGGTTGAATTCCCTGATACCCCGGTATTTTGCGCCATAATACCGAGAAATTTTGTCGTGGAGGGACGTGGAGGATGCGGCGCACGCGTAGAGCGGCGGAACCGTTTTGATAAAACTCATAACCTCAAGGTCCAAATCCTACCCCTGCAACCAACTGAATTTGCGATAGGGATAGTTCACTTTCCTTCTGGGATTTGAACCTAAGACGTTTTTAGTCCGTACGATCGCAAGTCGCGCCGCGCGCAACTTTTCATACGACATGGCGACCGAAACTACGATCGGAGCATTGCGGACCTAGGCACCGGCGAAGCGCAGTTACTTTGCTTATGACTTTGATCGGCTTTCCAGTCGCTTGTTCGACGCTAACGGGATCGCTGTGGTGAGTCGTAGATGAGCGTCCAGCACCGCAGTGCTGCATGCCCTCAGCCGGTACAGCAATGTAGTACTGGATCGAGAAAACATTGACGAAGGCGAATTACATGAAAGTTGCCAGAACCATTTCAACCCGGTTGAAAAGAAAGGGAAATGCGCTAGTTCTATCGCACGGATCATTTGTCGTCCCAAAAATTGGTTGGACAGACTAAAACTACAAAGAAAAATGAAAACAAGATGTTAGATAGACGTTTTGCTGTGGCACCCATGATGGACTGGACCGACCGGCATTGCCGCGTCTTTCATCGCATGATGACGCGTCGCGCGAAGCTCTACACGGAGATGCTGACCACCGGCGCCATCCTTCACGGCGATCGGCAGCGACTGCTCGGATACGACGCCAGCGAACATCCGGTGGCGCTTCAGCTCGGCGGATCTGTCCCGCGCGATCTCGCGGGAGCAGCGAAAATCGGCGAGGATTTTGGCTACGACGAAATCAATCTCAATGTCGGCTGTCCGTCGGACCGGGTGAAGGATGGCCGGTTCGGCGCCTGCCTGATGGCCGAGCCGGAGCTTGTCGCGGAGGGCGTCCACGCCATGACGCGCGCGGTGCGCATCCCTGTTACGGTGAAATGCCGCATCGGCATCGACGATCAGGACCCCGAGATCGCACTCGACACACTGGCGCGGCGCGTCATCGCCGCAGGCTCAGATGCGCTGATCGTTCATGCCCGCAAGGCCTGGCTCAATGGATTGTCGCCGAGGGAAAATCGCGACATCCCGCCGCTCGATTACGACAGGGTGTACCGACTCAAGGCGGCCTTGCCCGACGTGCCCATCATCATCAACGGCGGCATCGCCGGCATTGCGGAGGCAAAGCGGCATCTTCAGCACGTCGATGGGGTGATGCTGGGGCGCGCGGCCTATCAGGAGCCGTGGCGGTTGCTGTCGGCCGATTTCGAGTTATTCGCCGAAACTGCACCGCACGCGACGATGAAGGACGTATTCGAAGCGATGATGCCTTACATTGAGGATCAACTCGTGCGGGGTGTGCGCTTGCATGCGATGACGCGGCATTTCGTCGGTGCGTTCCACGGCGTCCCCGGCGCGCGGGCGTTCCGCCGTCACCTTGCCGAGAACGCCGTGAAGCCTGGCGCCGGCGTCAACGTCTTGCGCGCTGCGCTTGCGCTGGTCGATGACCGCGCGCAGGCTTCGATGGCCGCGTGATCAGGGATAGCCGCGCAGCATCAAGCGGTCGGCGCGCACTTCCCAGCTTTCCAGCCGATCCAGGAAACTCATGCCCAGCAGATTGGTCTTCATCTGCCCGCGCGGCACCACCAGTGCGGGCACCGATCGCTCGACCAGCTTGCCGATCGCGAGACGATCCAGCGTCAGCCGCGCCGCGCGGGTGTGCCCGCCGGCGGTTTCGACGTCGACGTCGTAGTCGAGCAATTCCAGCGGCAGCCCCGCGGCCTTTGCGGTTTCGTAAGTGAGGACGACCGATGTCGCGCCGGTATCGATCACCATCGGCGCGTTGACGCCGTTGATCTGCGCGCGCAGGGCGAATTCGCCGGTTAGCCCGCGTGAAACCTGCACCGCGCGTGCCGGCTGCGCCGCGCGCTGGCGCAGCATGTCCGTAACGGTGGTGCTGGCCCGCGCGATCTGCTCGGGATCGCCATAGGCGACTACGGCGCCCGCGGTCGCCGCCAGCACGAGAACAACGAGCAGGATGCGGCTCACGGCACACCTCTTGGGAGTTGACCGGTCAGTCGCCTTTGGCCGCGGCCGGAGCCGGCAGTCCGGCGTCGGCCATCCGCGCCGGCAACAGCTCCATGATCGCCAACCGCTCCGCGCTGTCGATGCGATGCCAGCGCGCGATCTCCGGCAGCGTGCGTCCGCAGCCATAACAAAGGCCGGTCCTGGGATCGATCATGCAGACCGCGATGCACGGCGTCTCGATGCTCATCGAGCGATATTGACGGGTATTCGATCACTTGCGCAAGCGTCCCGATCACAGCCCTGTTCCCGCACTCATGATCGGCTTGCTACGGGCCCGGCGCTTCTCATCGGCAGCGACATTGTCGAACGATTGGGGCTGCAAGGGCGGCGCTTCCTCGGTCATCGGCGCCAGCGCCGACATCACGCGCTCCGGAGGGAATGTGATGATGACTTCGGTGCCGATGCGAAGCTTGGATTTCAAGGTGAAAGTGCCGCCGTGCATATCGATCAGGCTTTTCGCAATCGGCAATCCCAGCCCCGCACCCTGTTCGGCTGACTTGATCGAGTTGGAGCCCTGACCGAACGATGCCAGCACGATCGGAATTTCTTCTTCGGCAATGCCGGACCCGGTATCCTTGACGCTGAGATATTGTCCGCCCGAGGCGGTCCATCCGACTTTCAGCCAGATCTCTCCGCCCTGCGGCGTGAACTTGATCGAGTTCGACAGCAGGTTGAGCACGATCTGGCGTGAGGCGCGCTCGTCGGCCCAGATCCGCGGCATGCCCAGTTCGAACATTTCGTGGATGCCGATGCCGCGGCTCGACGCGCGCAGCTTCAGCAGATGATGGCAGTCGGCGACGACATGCACCAGCGAGACCGCCTCTTCATTGAGTTCGTACCGCCCCGCCTCGATCCGCGACAGGTCGAGAATTTCATTGATCAGATTGAGCAGATGCACGCCCGAATTGTGAATGTCGGCGGAATAATCCTTGTAGACCGCCACCGCGTGGCCGCCGAAGATTTCGCTCTTCATCACCTCGGAAAACCCCAGGATCGCATTGAGCGGTGTCCGCAGTTCGTGGCTCATCTGCGCCAGAAATCGCGATTTTGCGACATTCGCCGATTCGGCGCGATGCCGCGCCTCATCGGAGATCGCCTTGGCCTGCTCGAGCTCGCCGATCAGGGCGTCTTTTTCCGCGCGCGCTTCCAGAGTCGCCAGCGTCGTCGAGTGCAGCCGGTGCGCCAGCAGCGCGAAATAGCCTTCCGCCGCGACCGCGAGCAAGCCCAGAACGTAGCTGTCGAAAGTGCCGCCCAGCACGAAATTCAGTGCGATCGCACAAGTTACCGGCGTGGTCGCCGCAAGTGCTGCGACCGGCAGGCTCGCCGCCAGCATGCTTGATACGGCCACCACCAGCAGCATCAGGAACATCAGCAACGTATTGGAGATGATGTCGGCGCCGGTGGGATGGATCAGGATCGCGGTCCAGCACAGGCCATAGAGCAGATCGAGCAAGACAAATCGCGTCCGCCACTTGCGGGTTCCGGTGGGCGAGGGCGCTTCGTTCAGAAACCTGCCGCAGTTGCGGATGATGACGGCGTGAATGCAGAGCATCCCGCAGGTCCAGGCCAGCGCCGAGATCGGCTGCATCCAGAGGCCGAATAGCAAGCCCGTGGCGACCACAAGCAGCATCACGACATACGACGCCGACAGCCGGGTTTGGGCATATTGCCGAAGCAGCTCGCGATCGAACGCGGGGCGGGTTCCACTGGTGGACGTTAACCGGTCGCGCGCTTCGCGCACCCGCTGCGCGGCGGCACGGCGGTTGCGCGCCGGCGCTGCAATCGGCGCTTCGGCCGGAAGCTGGACGACTTCGGGCTTATCGGCGGGTTTACTCATCAAGCAACAAAAATCCTGCGTGCGGCCGCGCGCGCTTTTCACCTTTGCTATCTCTGGCGCGAAATCATTAAGAGCTGCCTTAAAGAGCTAAAGAATCGCGTTAATGAAAAGTTAAATTAACGGATCCTTCGGCAGCGTCGGTGCGCGGCCGATCCACCGATCGACCGCGTATTTGCGCGCGAAAATCAGCGCTCCAGGCGGGCGAGCAGGCTCGACGTATCCCAGCGCTTGCCACCCATTTTCTCCACCTCCGCATAGAATGCATCGCAGAGCGCGGTGACCGGAAGGCTGGCGCCATTGCGCCGCGCCTCGGCGAGGCAAATCGACAGGTCCTTGCGCATCCATTCGACGGCAAAACCGAAGTCGAATTTCCCATCGTTCATGGTCTTGTAGCGGTTTTCCATCTGCCACGACTGGGCGGCGCCCTTGGAGATGGTGTCGATCACGGCATGAACGTCGAGTCCCGCTTTTTTGGCGAAATGGATACCTTCGGAAAGGCCTTCCACGAGTCCGGCGATGCAGATCTGGTTGACCATCTTGGTCAACTGGCCGGAGCCTGTGGCCCCCAGCAGTTTGCACATTCTGGCGTAGGCTGCGATCACCGGCTCGGCTTTCGCATAGGCGTCCGCGCTGCCGCCGCACATCACGGTCAGCGCACCGTTTTCCGCGCCGGCCTGGCCGCCGGATACCGGCGCATCGATGAATTTGAAGCCGCGCTTGGTCGCCTCAGCGTCGAGTTCGCGGGCGACCTCGGCCGATGCGGTGGTATGATCGACGAAAACGGCTCCGGCCTTTACGCCCGCGAACGCGCCATCGGCGCCGATCGTCACCGCACGCAGGTCGTTGTCATTGCCGACGCAGCTCATGACAAAATCCTGGCCTTCGGCCGCGGCCTGCGGCGTCGGCGCGGTTTTGCCCCTGAATTTCTCGGCCCACGCCTGCGCCTTGGCCGGCGAGCGGTTGTAGACCGTCACCTCATGGCCGCCCTTGGCGATGAGATGCCCTGCCATGGGGAAACCCATGACGCCGAGACCGAGAAAAGCGACTTTGGCCATGTCTGAAACCTTGGGGTTTGCGTCGGCATTGCTATGAGGCTGCCGAACGGTGTTTTTGGGAAGGACTAAAGGCGAACCTGCAGCATAAACGGTGCGTTGCGAAGGGCAACGGCCCCGATTGGCGGGAATGCGCGGTTTTGTGCTAGCAAACCCCCGAAACGGTCAAGACTTCAAAACCAAGGGAGCGACATCCATGAGCGTAGGCTTGCTCGATCATTTCAACATCCGGACCCGAAATCTCGCCGATACCGTTCGGTTCTACGAGGAAGTCCTGGAGTTCGAGAGCGGCGATCGGCCGAACTTCACGTTCCCCGGCGCCTGGATGTACAGCGAGGGCAAGCCGGTGGTTCACATCGTCGATATTTCGAAGACGGACGAGCAACAGAAGCCTGATTCCGGCGTCGTTCATCATGTCGCCTTTGCGAGCAGTGGGTTTGCCGGCATGAAAGCGCGGCTCAAGTCCAAGAATTTGCCGTTCGACGTCCGGGAGGTGCCGGGCGTCGCCGTCTGGCAGATTTTCGTTACCGATCCCAACGGCGTGATGCTCGAACTCAACTATGAAATGGCCAACGAACAAGGCTGAGGGTTGAGATAACCCTCGTGCGGGCCCGATTGCAGCCCTGGACCGGTATCCTTATCTGCTAGATTCGTTCTATGTGTCCGGTCTGGAATCGATCGGGTGCGGGAGATATGGTTTGAGCGTTACGCAGCAGCAGGTTCTCGAACGTCTGGCCAAAGTGTCGTCGCCGCGCGGCGTTGCGCTGACCGATGCCAGCGTTCTGTCCGATATCGCCGTCAATGACGGAACAGTGTTTTTCTCGATCAATGTCGATGCCGCCGAGGCCCGCGCATGGGAAAACGTCCGCGCGGAGGCTGAAGCTGCGGTGCGCGCCATTCCCGGCGTCACGGCGGCGATGATCGCGCTGACCGCTGAACGCAAGGCGGGCGCCGCACCGGCTCCGGCGCCGCATCGGCACGCCCAGGGGGTGCCTCACGTCTCGGCGCATCGTCCGCCCGCGCAACCGGGGCCGGCGTCGCCGATGTCGAAGCAGTCGGAAATTCCCGGCATTTCCGCGGTCATAGCGGTGGCCTCCGGCAAGGGCGGTGTCGGAAAATCGACCACCGCGCTCAATCTGGCATTGGGCCTGCGCGACCTCGGATTGCGCGTCGGCCTGCTCGACGCCGATATCTACGGGCCGTCGGTGCCGCGGCTGACCGGCATTCGCGAGAAGCCGCAGCTCAACGACGACAAGAAAATGATTCCGATTGTGCGTTTCGGTCTTGCCATCATGTCGATCGGCTTTCTGGTCGAGGAGGAAACCGCGATGATCTGGCGCGGGCCGATGGTGATGTCGGCGATCACCCAGATGCTTCGGGACGTGGTGTGGGGCAGGCTCGATATTCTCGTGGTCGACATGCCGCCGGGCACCGGCGACGCGCAGCTGACGCTGGCGCAGAATGTGCCGCTCAAGGGTGCGATCATTATCTCGACGCCGCAGGACTTGTCGCTGATCGATGCGCGGCGCGGCCTCGCGATGTTCAAGAAAGTCAATGTTCCCGTGCTCGGCATCGTCGAGAACATGAGCTATTTCCAGTGCCCGCATTGCGGCACGCGTTCGGACATTTTCGGCCATGGCGGCGCGCGGCTTGAGGCGGAGCGGCTTGGGGTGCCGTTTCTGGGTGAAATCCCGTTGCACATGTCGATCCGCGCCACGTCGGATTCGGGAACGCCGGTGGTGGAAAGCGAGCCGGACGGGCCCTATGCGGCGATTTATCGGGCGATCGGCGCCGAGGTCCGCGATCAGCTTCAGGGTGTCATTGCCGCGGCTTAAGCCCCCTGCAAAGGGCTGTGATGCGTCGCATTCAACTTTCGTTTAATCGGCCTTGTCATGCGTTGGTCGCGTTTCCGCTTCCCGATATCCGTGTTAGAGACCCTGCACCGGAGCGCCGTCGGCTGAGGTGATTGACGTCGCCGCTGAGCGCGTTCCAGAAGATTCCAAGAAACGCCCCTTAAGGAGAGCCTGAATGAAGCGTCGTGATTTTTTGAAAGTTTCCGCAACCGGCGCCGCGGTGGCCGCGGTCGCCTCGCCGGCGATCGCGCAATCGTCGCCTGAGATCAAGTGGCGCCTGACCTCGAGCTTCCCGAAGTCGCTCGATACGATCTATGGCGGCGCCGAGCAGTTTTCGAAGTACGTCGCGGAAATGACCGACAACAAGTTTCAGATTCAGGTCTTTGCGGCCGGTGAGGTCGTCCCGGGTCTGCAGGCCCTAGATGCGACCGCCAACGGCACTGTCGAGATGAGCCACACCGTTTCTTATTACTACGTCGGCAAGGATCCGACCTTCGCGATCTATGCGTCGGTGCCGTTCGGTCTGAATGCGCGTCAGCAGAATTCGTGGTGGTACCAGGGCGGCGGCATGGAGCTTGGCAACGAGTTCTACGCCAAACACGGCGTGATCGGTTTCCCCTGCGGCAATACCGGCACCCAGATGGGCGGCTGGTTCCGCAAGGAGATCAAGACCGTTGCCGATCTTTCCGGGCTGAAATTTCGCATCGGCGGCATCGCCGGGCAGGTGTTGCAGAAGGTCGGCGTCGTGCCGCAGCAAATTGCCGGCGGCGACATTTACCCAGCTCTCGAGAAGGGGACGATCGACGCGGCCGAATGGGTCGGGCCGTATGACGACGAGAAGCTCGGCTTCCAGAAGGTTGCCAAATATTACTACTATCCCGGTTTCTGGGAAGGCGGCCCGATGGTCCACGCCTTCTGCAATCTGGAGAAGTGGAATTCGCTGCCGAAGAACTATCAGGCTGTCGTCGCCAACGCGACCGCCCATGCCAATACCTGGATGCAAGCGCGTTACGACATGCAGAACCCGACGGCATTGAAGCGCCTTGTGGCCGGCGGCACGCAGCTCCGGCCGTTTACCAACGAAGTGCTGGATGCCTGCCTGAAGGCGACCAATGAATTGTGGGCGGAAATCTCCGGCAAGAATGCCGACTTCAAGAAATCCATCGATGCGATGCAGGCCTACCGGTCCGACGAATATTTGTGGTGGCAGGTTGCCGAATACACCTTCGACAGCTTCATGATCCGCTCGCGCACCCGCGGCTGATTTAGCTTTTAGCAGCGAAACAAAAGCCCGGCCTTCGCAAGAGGGCCGGGCTTTTTGGTTGCGATACCAAAATTCACATGGAAATTGCCGCCGGGATGTTCCATGCTCGGAGCAGGCCTCAATAAGAAGGTGGATCAATCACAATCATTCCAGGGGAGAATCCTATGAAGCGCCGTGATTTTATCAAAGCGACGGGAATTGGCGTGGCGGGAGCTGCCGTGGCCGCGCCAGCGATTGCGCAGTCGATGCCGGAAATCAAATGGCGGATGACCTGCAGTTGGCCGAAATCGCTCGACACGCTTTACGGCGGCTGCGAGGTCATGGCCAAGGCGGTTGCCGACGCGACCGACAATAAATTCCAGATTCAGGTTTTCGCGGCGGGCGAAATCGTTCCTGGCCTGCAAGTCGTCGATGCCGTGCAGAACGGCACTGTCGAGATGGGCCACACCGCGTCGTATTATTATTTCGGCAAGGATCCGACGTTCGGCTTCGGCACCTCGGTTGCGTTCGGTCCGAACGCGCGGATCAACCAGGGCTGGTACACCCTTGGCGGCGGCAAGGAAGTCCTCAACGAGTTCTACAAGAAATACAACATCGTCTCCATGCTCGCGGGCAACACTACCTGCCAGATGGGCGGCTGGTTCCGCAAGGAGATCAACACCGTTGCCGATCTTTCCGGTCTGAAGTTTCGCATCGGCGGATTTCCGGGACGTGTGCTGCAGAAGCTCGGTGCGGTGCCACAGCAGATCGCCGGCGGCGACATCTATCCGGCCTTGGAGAAGGGCACCATCGATGCCGCCGAATGGGTCGGTCCCTATGACGACGAGAAGCTCGGATTCTATAAGGTGGCGCCCCACTACTACTATCCCGGCTGGTGGGAGGGCGGCTCGATGCTTCTTGCTTTCGTCAACCTCGACAAATGGAGTGCGCTTCCGAAGCCATATCAGGCGATCCTCGAGCAGGCCGGCCATTACGCCAATACGTGGATGATCGCCAAATACGATCAGCTAAATCCGATATCGCTCAAGCGCCTGCTCGCCGGCGGCACCAAGCTGCACGCGTTCTCGCCTGCGATCATGGAGGCTTGTTTCAAATCCGCAAAGGAACTTCACGACGAAATTTCGGCGACAAATCCGAATTTCAAGAAGACCTATGATTCGCTGAATACCTTCACGAATAATGCCTATCAGTGGTTCCAGGTCGCCGAACTCGGCTACGATTCATTCATGGCCCGCCATTTGCGCGGCTGATTGCAGCGCGCGAAAAAGCCCCGGAGCTTCGGCTCCGGGGCTTTTTTTGTTGGGCGCTGCTATTTGAATTTCGACGGCTCGTTGAAGTCGAGCGGTGGCAGCTCGACTTGCGGAATATCGATTCTGACCTTGTTGAGATCGGCATTCAATGGTTTGTCGAGCAGCGCCGTCACCGTGACCGGGAAGGCGATCACCAGCACGACCATGATCATCTGCAGCCCGATCCAGGGTACGGCGCCCCAGTAGATGTCTGAACTCTTGACCGATTTGGGCGCCACACCCCGCAGATAGAACAGAGCGAACCCGAAGGGAGGATGCAGGAACGATGTCTGCATGTTGACGCACAGCATGACGCCGAACCAGATCAGTGCGGCGTCTGCACCGACAACTGGCGTCAGGATCTTCTGCGCGATCGGCGCCACCATCGGCAGGATGATGAAGGCGATCTCGAAGAAATCCAGGAAGAACGCCAGGAAGAAGATGAACAGGTTGATGAAGATCAGGAATCCCCAGACACCGCCGGGCAGGGAGGTCAGCAGATGCTCCAGCCACACGCCCCCGGATACGCCGAGGAATACCACCGAGAAACAGGTCGAGCCGATCAGGATGAACACGACCATGCAAGTGAGGCGCATGGTCGACTCATAACCCTGCTTGATCAGGTCGCGCAGTTCCGGAATTCGGACGGCTTCAAGACAAACCCAGACCACCGCCGCGTAGGTGACGGCAAAGGCAATCTTGAAGATCAGATTCTGTGCCATGAAGATGCCTACCATCGTGCCGATGCCGCAGGCGATGATGCCCGCGTACAGAACGTTGCGGCCTTTGTTACTGAAGTCCTTGCTGTGTATGGCCGCCAGTACGATCGCGCCGACGGCACCCATGGCGCCGGCTTCGGTCGGCGTCGCCAGGCCCAACATCATGGTACCGAGCACGACGAAGATAAGTACCGCGGAGGGAATGATACCCATCAGGCACTTGCGCCAGAGCGGCCAGCCCCTCAGCGTAAGTTCGGTCACCGGTACGGGCGGCACGTGATCCGGCTTGATGAGGCCGAGCACAAACGTGTAGCCGGCGAACAGTATGATCTGGAATATTGAGGGTCCCCACGCCCCGAGATACATGTCTCCGACCGACTTGCCGAGCTGATCAGCCAACACGATCAGCACCAGCGACGGCGGCACCAGCTGGGTGATCGTGCCCGACGCCGCAAGCACGCCGGTGATGTAGCGGATGTTGTAGCCGTAACGGATCATCACCGGCATCGAGATCAGCGCCATCGCGATGACCTGCGCCGCCACCGTGCCGGTGATGGCACCCAGGATGAAACCGACGATGATGACCGAATAGCCGAGCCCGCCGCGGATCGGCCCGAACAGCTGCCCCATCGAATCCAGCATATCTTCGGCAAGGCCGCAGCGTTCGAGAATCGCGCCCATGAAGGTGAAGAAGGGAATCGCAAGCAGCAGCTCGTTCGAAAGCACGCTGCCGAAAATGCGGCCCGGAATCGCTTGCAGAAAATTCATGTCGAAAAAGCCGAGATGAATTGAAAGGAATCCGAACGAAAGCCCCACCGCTGCGAGCGTGAAAGCCACCGGGAAGCCGATTAGCATGGACAGAACCAGACCGCCGAACATCAGCGGTGGCATCATTTCCAGCGTAATCATTGCGTCGGCCTCTCGTATTTCGCATCGATCGTGACGTAGCCCTGAAGTGCCGCGATGCGCTTGATGACTTCCGATACGCCCTGCAGCGCAAGCATGACGAAGCCGGCCGGTACCACGAATTTGATCGGCCAGCGCACCAGGCCGCCGGCATTGCCCGACACTTCGCTGACGACATAGGCCTGATGGAAGAACGGCCACGACAGATAGCTGAGCAGCAGGCATGCCGGGATCAGAAAGAACAGCGTGCCGATCAGGTCGAGCCAGATCTGGCCACGCTCGCGCAGCATCAGATAGAAGATCTCGACCCGGACATGCTCATTGCGCTTGAAGGTATAGGAAGCGCCGAACATCACGAGGATGGCGAACATGTACCACTGCAGTTCAAGCCAGCCGTTCGAGCTATAGCCGAACGCATAACGGATCATGGCGTTGGCGGCGCTTACGATACAGGCGGCCAGCACCAGAAAATTGCAGACGTAACCTATTTTTTCGTTGAGCTGATCGATGGCCGTGCTCAACGCCAGCAGGGGACGCATCATGTTTCTCCCGGCAACCGCCACATACCGATTATTTCAACGGGCATCGCAAATGTTTCGTCGCGTGCAAACGCGTCGATTCTCCGGCTCATTTTCAGGAGCAATTGCAACGATAGCCCTCCCCAATTGCGCGTCTGCCGTCTTGACTGCGCCGATTGGGCGTAGCGGCTTTTCCAGCCGAGCTAGCATGAAGCAGCCGCACCATTTCAGCGCGCCGCGACGGCGTCAATTGGAAAATGGACAAATTGACGCGGGATCAAGCGGTTGCGCGGCCTGGCGACGCGCGGCCGGAAGCTTAGCCGCCGGTGACGCTCATGTGGCGGCTGACGCTCGGGCGGTTGTGTCGGCGGTCAATGATGAAGTCGTGGCCCTTGGGCTTCAGCCGGATGGCGCGGTCAATGGCGGCACCAAGGAGTTCGTTGTCGACCGAGGCGCGCAGCGGTTTGCGCAAATCGGAGGCATCTTCGTGGCCGAGGCAGGTGTGCAGCGTGCCGGTGCAGGTAATCCGCACGCGGTTGCAGGATTCGCAGAAATTATGAGTCATCGGCGTGATGAAGCCGAGCTTGCCCCCGGTCTCGCTGACGCGAACGTAACGCGCGGGTCCTCCGGTGTCGTCGTCGAGGTCGGTGAGCGTATATTGCTTGGCGAGGCGCGCGCGCAGCAGCGACAGCGGCACATATTGATCGATACGGCCCTCGCCGATGTCGCCCATCGGCATCACTTCGATCAGTGTCAGCGCCATGCCCTTGCCGTGCGCCCACTCCATCAGCGATGGAATCTCTTCCTCGTTCATGTTCTTCAAAGCGACGGCATTGATCTTGACCGCGAGACCGGCGGCACGTGCCGCCTCGACGCCGGCCAGAACCTTGTCGAGATCGCCCCAGCGGGTGATGGCGCGGAATTTCGCGGGATCGAGCGTATCCAGCGAGACGTTGATCCGTTTGACGCCGCAGTCGCGTAGCTCGCTCGCAAACCGCGCCAGTTGCGAGCCATTGGTCGTCAGGGTCAGTTCATTCAGCGCGCCGCTATCGAGATGGCGCGACAGCGAGCGGACCAGCGACATCAGGTTGCGGCGGACCAGCGGCTCGCCGCCGGTGAGCCGCAACTTGCGCACGCCCTTGGCGATGAACGCCGAACACAGCCGGTCGAGTTCCTCCAGGGTCAGCAAATCGGCCTTGGGCAGGAAGGTCATGTCTTCGGACATGCAATAGAAGCAGCGCAAATCGCAGCGATCGGTGACCGAGACCCGCAAATAGCTGATCGTCCGGCCAAACGGGTCGGTCATGGCCGCGGTGGGCGAAGCCGGATGGTTCAACGCATGTCCGATCATTTAGACGTGCCTATATCACTGCCGCGGCAGTCGTGACAGCAGGGCGGGTCCCCGCAGCCACAATCTAGGCATGATGCGATCCGCGCACAATCCGCGGCCAGCGCGTGCTGCACTGCGCCAGCACTTATCGAGTCGGCGCGGGAGCGGGTGCCGCTGGCGTCGGGAACGGCGATGCAGCGGGCGCGGCGGCAGCGGGCTTGGGTTTCGGCTTTTTCGGCCGCATCGGCTTGCGGGCTGCCTTCGGCGGCGGGCCGGCCGGCTGGAGTTCGCCCACCACCGGATTGGGATCGATCGATGTCGATGCAGGGGTGGAGAAATCGCCGGGAATATTGATCACCTGGACCGGCACCGTCAGCGGCTGGAATCGGTTCAGCGTGTAGGTCACGGTAAAATTCTCGGCGGGCACGGAAACCGAACAGGGCGTCCGGCAGCCCGGTCCGAGCGAGGTCTTGGCATCAGCCCCCGAAGGGATGGAATCGATCTGCACGGAAACGGTTGGAGGCGTCGGTTTGAACGAGAAAGAAGTTAAAGAATCAGTGGAGAACGACGAACAACCGGCCAAACCGAGCCCTGCAACGGCAATCACAATGACACGACGCATGATCCATCCGTCACTTGTTGCGGCCAACGGCCGCAGTCTCCGCCACGACCATAGGAGCGTCCGGATAGCCGCGCAATCGTACGGACCGGAATCGTTAATTGATGGTTAATGCCGCTGTCGGCGTTCGGATAATTGCCTATTTGAATCAATCGATTGGCTCAACGCGCCGCTCGGCAAGGAGGCTTTCCACGGCTGCCGGCAAATCCCTCATGTGACCGATTAGACGGTCGGGCTCGAAGCTCGCTATTGGAACATCGGTATAACCAAATTCAACGCCAATGACCGGGACGCAGGCGCGGCGGGCAACCCCGATGTCCGGCCCGGCATCGCCGACCATGATGGTCGAGGAGAGATATCCACCGGCCAGCGACACGGTTTGTTGCAGGATGGCCGGATCGGGTTTTGAGACGCCAAAGGTATCGGCTCCGCAAATCGCGGAAAACCGCGAACTCAGCCCTAGCTGGTCAAGCAGAAGTCTCGACAGCCACTCCAGCTTGTTGGTGCAAACGGCGAAGCGACATCCGCGCGCGCAGAGGTCGTCGAGGGCACTCTCCAAACCTTCGAAGGGACGCGACTCGTCGGCGATATGCGCCGCGTAATGGTCGATAAAATCATTGGTCAGCCGGGTGATATCGGCCAGGTCCGCCTGGCGGCCGTCCAGTTCCAGACCGCGCTCGATCAGTTTGCGGGCGCCGGCGCCGATCATATTGCGCGCGGATTTCATCGGCACCGCGGGCAGACCCTCGCGGCCGAGAACAAAATTGAGCGCGTTAATGAGATCGGGCGCGGTATCGACCAGCGTGCCGTCCAAATCGAATACGACCGTAGGATAAGGATTCATGGCGGATCGCTACCGGCCTCGGGGCGATTGCGCAAGTGGGGACACCGCGGTGGCTGGAATGCCTGCGACCGGGTGAAAGCCGGCGTATAAGCCTGTTCCTCGCCATGAAACGACGCTAGATATGCCCCGCGCCTGATATCGGCGGCGACCGGCAAGGGTTTTGGAGCATCGTCACGCGTGACCATGGATGAATTGAAAAGACAGGCGGCGGCACGCGCGATCGAGCATGTCCGCGACGGCATGAAGCTTGGCCTCGGCACGGGTTCGACCGCCAGGCATTTCGTCGAGCTACTGGGCGAGCGGGTCCGCACCGGACTTAACGTGACCGGCGTGCCGACCTCCGAGGCGACGCGTGCCGACGCCCAGCGCTGCGGCATCCCACTGACGACGCTGGATGACATCGACCGGCTCGATCTGACCGTCGATGGCGCGGATGAAATCGATCCCGTTCTGAACGTCATCAAGGGCGGTGGCGGCGCGCTGCTGCGCGAAAAGATCGTGGCGGCGGCGTCGGATCGCATGATCGTGATCGCCGACGATTCCAAGTGGGTTGAGACCCTCGGCCGCTTTCCCTTGCCGGTGGAGGTGATCCCGTTTGGCCTGTCAGCGACACGGCGTGCCATGGAACGGGCTTTTGCGAAAACCGGCGTTTCCGGGCAAATGGTGGTCCGGAAAGGCGGGGACGGCCATGCTTTTGTCACCGATGGCGGCCACTGGATCGTCGATGCCCATCTCAGGCAAATACCGGATGCTCCACGCCTGGCGGGTTTTTTGAACTCGATCCCGGGCGTCGTCGAGCACGGGCTATTCATTGGTCTGGCCAGCATAGCGATGCTGGCGGGCTCTCAGGGAATTCGCGTTGTTGAACGGTCTTAAGCGCCGCAATCAAGGAGAATTGGAATGACGTATCTTTTGAACATCGTGGCCGCGGCAGGGCTCGTGATGGGACTGGCTTTGGCTGGCGCTCCTGCTCACGCGCAACAACCTGCTGCCAAGCAGGCTGCACCTGCACCGGCGCCTGCCCTCAAGCCGGCCTCGCCGGCGGCCTTGGCAGCCGCGAAAGAAATTCTGACGATGAAGAATGCCAACGCGATGTACGCCAGCGCCGTCCCTAACGTCGTCGAGCAGACCAAAAATGCGCTGCTGCAGAGCAACCTCAACTATCAGAAGGACCTCAACGAAGTCGCGGTGATCGTTGCAAAAAATCTCGCCGGCAAAGAGCAGGAGATCGGCGACGGCATGGCGAAGATCTATGCCAACGAGTTTACCGAGCAGGAGTTGAAAGACCTGCTCGCCTTCTACAAGTCTCCGCTGGGTCAGAAGCTGCTGGCAACGGAGCCCCGGGCAATCCAGTTCAGCATGTCCTACATGAATCAGTGGGCGCAGGTTTTTGCCCAAACGGTCAACGAACAGTTCCGGGCCGAGATGAAAAAACGCGGCAAGGAAATCTGATCGAACCTGACCGCGCCCGGGAGAGCAGATGGCTGATTTCGACGTCGACCTGTTTGTCATCGGCGGCGGTTCGGGCGGCGTTCGCGCCGCGCGCATCGCCGCCGGCTACGGCGCGCGCGTCATGGTCGCCGAGGAATACCGGATGGGCGGCACCTGCGTGATCCGGGGCTGCGTGCCGAAAAAACTTCTCGTTCTTGCTTCGCACATCCATTTCGAGATCGAGGACGCCGCGGGCTTCGGATGGACAATTCCCCCGGTCACGTTCGACTGGCCGACCCTGATCGCCAACAAAGATAAGGAGATCGCGCGGCTCGAAAGCATCTACACCGCGAATGTCGAGAAATCCGGCGCGCGCATCGTCAAAACCCGCGCGGTGTTCGAAGATGCCCACACGCTTCGCCTCGGAACGGGCGAAGCCGTGACCGCAAAATACGTGCTGATTGCGACCGGTGGCGCGCCCAACCATGGCCAGACGATTCCCGGCATCGACCACGTGATTTCATCGAACGAGGTGTTTCATCTAGCCGCGTTGCCGAAGCGCATCTTGATTCAAGGCGGTGGTTATATCGCCCTGGAATTCGCCTGCATTTTCGCGGGCTTCGGCTCCGACGTGACGGTGGTTTATCGCGGCGACAACATCCTTCGTGGTTTCGATGAGGACGTCCGCACCCATGTGCGGGCCGAGATGGAAAAAGAAGGCATCACCATCCTCACCGGCTGCACCGTCCGCGGCATCGACAAGCACGCCAATGAATTCACCACGCATCTGACCAACGGTTCCAGCATTGCCTCGGAGCAGGTGATGTTCGCGATCGGCCGGCATCCGAACGTCGCCAATCTCGGGCTGGAGAAAACCGGCGTCGCCATCAATCCGGGCAATGGCGGGATCGCGGTCGACGGCTTCTCGCGCACGTCGGTGCCCAACATCTACGCGATCGGGGATGTCACCCATCGCACCAACCTGACGCCGGTCGCAATTCGCGAGGGGCACGCTTTTGCCGATACGGTGTTCGGCAAGCGCCCGGTTGAGGTCGATCACGCCGATATTCCGACCGCGGTGTTCTCGCAGCCGGAAGTCGGCACGGTGGGATTGACCGAGGCGCAGGCGAGGGCGCAGTTCAGCCATGTCGATATCTACAAGACCGATTTCAGACCGATCAAGTCGACGATGTCGGGCCGCGACACCCGCGTGCTGATGAAGCTTGTCGTCGATGGCACGACCGACCGCGTCGTCGGATGTCACGTGGTCGGAGACGGCGCTGCTGAAATCGTGCAGGTGCTCGGCATCGCCGTCAAAATGAAAGCGACCAAGGCTGATTTCGACGCGACCATGGCATTGCATCCCACCGCCGCGGAAGAACTCGTGACCATGCGCACGCCGACCGCGCGCTATGTGCGGCAGGCCGCGGAATAATCGTGCGTGAATCCAGAAGTTCAGATCAGTCGGCGGACGTCCGCTTTATTGCGCGTAACGGACCCAAGTCGGACAGGGCGCCATGTCCGAAAAGTGCCAATAGCAGATCCAAGCAGTCGCAGATACTCTAGCCCGGTAGCGCGGGAATGGCGGACGACGATGAAGGCGCGTTGATCGGTTGCGCTGGTTCGATGCGGAGAATTGCTGTCCTGCTTAGTTCGGGTTCGCGGGTGCCTGGGTGGCGCCCTCGGGAATACCGACCCAAGGCAGTTTTTCGGCGCACCAGATATGAAGGTTGGGTGCGAGCCACCTCGAGTCGTCGAGCGTGCCAGCCTTAATGAACACGATGGCGCCGTATGCCGCGCCGTGGCTGTAGACGTGGGAGCCGCAGTCGCCACAGAAGAACCGGTAGAACGCCTTGCCGCTCGCGCCGCTATGATCCTCGTAACGGCGCGGACTGCCGCTTTCGATGCGGAGCGTGTCCTGCGGCACGGCGACGTTCATCGAGAAGGCGGAGCCCGAGTTCTTGCGGCAGGTCTCGCAATGGCAGACCACTTGCATCAGCGGCTCAGCGTCAGAGCGGTAGCGTACGGCACCGCAGAGGCACCCTCCCTCGATCGTCGGCATCGCATCTGTCTCCCTGCCTGTTCATGGTGGTGGCCACCTGATTTAATCTTACCTCGCTCTAGCTGTCTACGACTGACGGGAGGCGTCCAAAGAGGGGCTCACGACTGAGCCGCTCGATCTCGTCGTCGGCCACCTGTGAGCCCCAAGACGTCCGCCAAGTGCCAAAAAGGAGACGTGCGGGACTAATCCAAATTCTGAACAGCAATCCGTAGTGCCGCTCCCAATGCTCCAATCACTCCGGCAACCCCGCTTTTCGCAGGCCCTCTACGTACCTGGCGACGTCCTTCGCCGCACGAAAAGGGACAATCTCGGCGAGGTTGCAAATTCGCAACTTCGGGTCGATCTGGCGCATACGGGTCAAGGCTTTCTGCGCCTGTACGAGTCGCCCAGAGAGCGCGTGGCTTGCCGCGGCCATGCGTATACCGGGAAGATAATTCGAATTCTGCTGTAGCGCTTTTTCCGCCCACGACGATGCCGCGTCATATCGACCAGCAAGGAAATGGGCAGCTGCGGTCCCGTTCTGCATTCCCAAAATGAGCGGATCGAGTGGGTTCAGGCGCATTGCGTGCGCCATGTGCTCAATCGCCATTTCCGGTTCGCCGAGGTAAATTTTCACCCAGCCACTGAGGTGCCATGCTGCTGCCAGATTCGGATCAAGCGCCAGAGCCCTATCGATCAGGGCGGCGCCAGCGTCAAGGTGGCCGAGGAGTCGAGCGAGCGCGAACCCGCCGGTGTACAGTGGGACCGCATCGTTCTTAGCCAAACGAGCCGCCTGCCGGGCAAGGCGCTCAACTTCGGCGATTGCCTGCGCATCGTCAGGCATCCAGCCATAGTTCTTGCGCAAGACGTGGCACCACGCGGCCATTCCATAAGCAGAAGCATAATTGGGGTCGAGTTCAATAGCCCGGTAGAACAATCGCAGCGCCTCGCTGACGGCGTCCTCAGTTCCCTCAAATACCGAGTGAGTTGCCGCTATCCCCAGCAGATAATGGTCGTAGGCATCGAGGCTCTGGGTCGGCTTGCGTTTGGCTCGTTCGATCTCGGCTTTTTCCATCGCTGGCGCGATCGCCCCCACAACGCTCGCGGTCACCTGATCCTGGAGATCAAAGATATCGTCCAGACCACCGTCGATCCGGTCTGCCCAAATATGTGCTCCGGTTGCCGTATCGATGAGCTGTCCCGTGATACGCACGCGGTTTGCGGCCTTGCGAACGCTACCCTCCAGTACATAACGTACCCCAAGATCGCGCCCAACCTGCTTCACGTCGACAGCGCGCCCCTTGTATGTGAAGCTGGAGTTGCGGGCGATGACAAACAGCGCCTTGAAACGGGATAACGCCGTGATGATGTCCTCGACTACTCCATCAGCAAAGTAATCCTGTTGCGGATCGCCGCTCATGTTGTTGAACGCCAGAACGGCAATCGACGGTTTGTCGGGGAGCGGGAGTGGCTTGTGAGTGTCCGGCGGCGCTGACGAGGAGCCCACTGGATACACCGCCGCTGCGCCCTTTGCAGTCACGGCAAAGGCTCGAACCGGCTCCTCGATGTTCTTGACGGACTGGGCACCTAGGTCAGCGAACACAAAGGGCAGAATTTTTCTGACCTGATCGTGCGCTACGCCGGAGATGCAGGTGCCGCCTGCGCTGGCGAGGGTCTGCAGCCGTGCAGCGATGTTGACGGCATCGCCGAAAAGGTCGCCACCCCTAATCATGACGTCGCCAACGTGGACGCCGATCCGAAAATTGATTTGCCGGTCGTGTGACAGTCCCGCGTTGGCTTCGGTAAGGGCTGCCTGCGCCTCGACGGCGCATTGAACAGCGTCTACGGCGCTGCCGAACTCTGCCAGCACGCTGTCCCCAGCGGTATTCGCTATCCGGCCGCGATGGGAGGCAATTATGCCGTCAAGGGTACGTCGCCGTTGGCTCAAATCTCGCAGGGTATTGACCTCGTCGGCCTCCATTAGGCGGCTGTATCCCTCGACGTCGGCTGCAAAAATCGCGACCAGCCTGCGCTCAGTATCGATCGATTTCGCCAAAATACGCCCCTTGATCCGGCTGGCAGCCTATCGCGGGACTAGGTGCGGCGACACCTCGAAAATGAGGGGTGAACCCAGCGGTAATGGGTAAGGCATCCATCCGTTCTGGGTCATTCGCGTCGATTTTGGTATGTCCGCAGCATGTCCGGTCAGGGGTTAATCTCGGAAATGCCGGAACGCCTTCGGCTAACCGCTCGCGGTTTATTCCGTCGCCTGAATCCATTCCGCCGCACCCCGCCATAGCGTGTCGCGGTGCTCCGCCTTGAAGAAGCCGAGATGCCCGATTTTGGCGGCGCCGGCGTCGGAGGGCGTGATGGTCAGGATGTCAGGCGTGATCGCGGTAAATCCCGAGCACAATAGTTCGACCCCCGGCCGTGTCGCCCACGGATCGTCGGAAATGCACAATGACCGCAACGCTCCACGATAATTCGGGAAGTTGGCGAGCGCCTTGAGGTCGGGATCGTCGAACAGATAACGGTCGCTCATGGCCCAGTTGGCCCATTGCAGGAACACGCCCTTCGGTAAATCCATGCCGAGCCCGGCGCGGCCCGGGGCGTAGCCGACCAGACGAGTGAGCGGCCGGCCTATGAAATTCAGCATTGCATAGACGCGATACCGCTCCGGCGCGGCCATCAGTTTCCAGGATCCGGCCTGGGCGGCAATAAACAGCGCCCGCGACACCTCGGTATTGTTGGGGAGCAGCCCCAGCGCCTGACCGCCGAAGGAATGTCCGACATAATTGAGCGGCAGGGTCTTGTAGCGCTCGCGCATCCAAGCCACCGCCGCGGTGACATCGAGCGCGGCCCAATCGGACATCGAGGCCTTGAAGCCGACCAGCGACCGCGGCTGACTATAATTGGTCAGCGATTTTTGCCGGGAGTCCCCGGTGCCGCGGTAGTCATAGGTCAGAACCGCGCAGCCGCGCCTTGCCAGATAGCTGGCAAATCCCTTGTAGAGCTTGCGCGGCACCGCCGCGGCCGAATTGATCAGGACGGCATGCCGCTTGGCCCCGCGCGGCAGATAGAGTGTCGCCCCGAGCGAATACCCGTCCATAGCCGGAAAAGTGATGTCGTCGATAAAAACGTCGTCCAGCCCCGCCTCTGGCACCGCGATACTTCCCGTAAACGTTCGCAACGGCCGCAGCAAAGGCGAATTCGGCTTTATCCGCAAGGGCTTGTGTCGAAAGGCGGAATTGCAACTGGCGGACCGCCGCCACCCTGTGTATAAACCGGCGCTTCTACCTCACATAAGTAGCGGTTTTTGCTCAGGAGTTGACGTCATGTCCGAGCGGTGGACACCCGACAGCTGGCGCGCCAAGCCGGTGTTGCAAGTACCCGACTACCCCGACGCCAAGGCGTTGGCCGATGTCGAGGCGCAGCTTGCGACGTTTCCGCCGCTGGTTTTTGCAGGTGAGGCGCGCAACCTGAAAAAGGCGCTGGCGCGCGTCGCCGCGGGTGAAGCGTTCCTGCTGCAGGGCGGCGACTGCGCCGAGAGCTTCGCCGAGCACGGCGCCAACAACATCCGCGACTTCTTCCGCGTCTTTCTGCAGATGGCAATCGTGCTGACCTATGCCGGTGCGCTGCCGGTGGTGAAGGTCGGCCGCATCGCCGGTCAGTTCGCGAAACCACGCTCGTCGCCGATGGAAAAGTTCAACGGCATAGAACTGCCGAGCTATCGGGGCGACATCGTCAACGACATCGCCTTCACGCCGGAGGCGCGCACACCCGATCCGCGGCGTCAGATCGAGGCCTACCGGCAGTCAGCGGCGACGCTGAACCTGCTGCGCGCCTTCGCGAAGGGCGGCTATGCCTCGGTCGACAATGTTCATCAGTGGATGCTGGAATCGGTGAAAGGCTCGCCACAGTCCAAGCGCTACATGGAGCTGGCCGATCGGATTTCGGAAGCGCTGGATTTCATGCGCGCTTGCGGGCTGAACTTCGCCGTGGACTCGAGTCTGGGCACCACCGATTTCTATACCAGCCATGAGGCGCTGCTGCTTGGCTATGAGCAAGCCTTCACCCGGGTCGATTCCACGAGTGGTGGTCACTACGCGACATCGGGCCACATGATCTGGATCGGCGACCGCACGCGGCAGCTTGATCATGGCCATGTGGAATATTTCCGCGGCATCAAGAACCCGATCGGACTGAAATGCGGTCCTTCGCTGAAGCCCGATGAATTGCTAAAACTGATCGACGTGCTCAATCCGGACAATGAACCGGGACGCCTGACGCTGATCAACCGCTTCGGGTCGGACAAGGTCGGCGATCACCTGCCGCAGTCGATCCGCGCGGTGAAGCGGGAAGGCAAGGCCGTGGTGTGGTCGTGCGATCCCATGCACGGCAACACCATCACCTCGACCTCGGGCTACAAGACCCGGCCGTTCGACCGCATCCTGTCGGAGGTAAAGTCGTTCTTCACCATTCATGCGGCAGAGGGCACCCACGCCGGCGGCGTGCATCTGGAGATGACCGGACAGGATGTCACCGAATGCATCGGCGGCGCGCGCGCCATCACGGATGAAGACCTCAACGACCGCTACCATACGGTTTGCGATCCGCGTCTCAACGCCGAGCAGTCGATCGACATGGCTTTCCTGATCGCGGAACTGCTGAAGCAGGAACGCGGCGGCAAGGTCCAGCCGATGCCGGTCGCGGCGGGATTGTGAGTTGCTGCGGTTCTGGCGGGCCACACTCAACTCGCGTAACGGCCTCGCCTTTGCGATCCGTTCCGAGCAGGCGTTTCGCGAGGAACTGATCGTGCTGGCGCTGGCTTTGCCGCTCGCCTGGCTGGTTGGCGCGACCGGGATGCGGCGGGTCGAACTGATCGCCGTCGTCGTTCTGGTGCTGGTGGTCGAGTTGCTCAACACCGCGATCGAAAAGCTCGCCGACCGCCTCACCACCGAGCACGATCCGCAGATCGGGCAGGTCAAGGACATGGGTTCGGCAGCCGTGGGTGTCGCCCTGGTCATGGCCGGCGCGTTCTGGATCTTTGCCATCGCCGAACGCATTGGCGTTATCTGAAGCCGGCGATTGCAGTTCCTTCGCCCGCAAGGCACCATCGATTCATGACCGGAACCGCTTCCCAACTCGCCATTACGCTGGCCCAATTGAACCCGACGGTGGGCGATGTCGCCGGCAATGCCGCCAAGGCGCGCGCCGCGCGTGCGCAGGCGCGGGCTGATAGCGCCGACCTCGTTGTCTTCCCCGAACTGTTCATTGCCGGCTATCCGCCGGAAGATCTGGTGCTGAAGCCGGCCTTTCAATCGGCATGCCGTTCGGCCATCGAGGAGTTGGCGCGCGAGACCGCGGACGGCGGTCCGGCGATGCTGATCGGCAGTCCGTGGGTCGACAATGGCAAGCTTTATAACGCCTGCGCGCTGCTCGACGGCGGGCGGATCGCGGCGATCCGCTTCAAGGTCAACCTGCCCAATTATGGGGTGTTCGACGAAAAGCGCGTTTTTGCACGCGGGCCTGTGGCCGGTCCGATGACCATCCGCGGCATCCGCGTCGGCGTGCCGATTTGCGAGGACACCTGGCTCGAGGAGTCCGAAGACTATGAAAACGTCGTCGAATGCCTCGCCGAGACCGGCGCCGAAATCCTGATCGTGCCGAACGGCTCGCCCTATGACCGCGACAAGAACGATTTGCGGCTGTCGATCGCGGTGGCGCGCGTCACCGAGAGCAATCTTCCGCTTGTCTACCTCAATCAGGTCGGCGGACAGGATGAGCTTGTGTTCGACGGCGCGTCGTTTGCGCTGAACGCCGACCGGTCGCTGGCGGCGCAATTGCCGGCTTTCGAAGAGAGCGTGACCACCTTGCGCTGGACCAAGGGCGATGCCGGCTGGCGCTGCGACGGACCTATTGCGCCGCTGGTCGAAGGCGACAAGGGCGACTATGCCGCCTGCGTGCTGGGCTTGCGCGACTACGTCGACAAGACCGGTTTTCCCGGCGTGCTGCTCGGCATATCCGGCGGCATCGACTCGGCGCTGTGCGCTGCGATCGCCGTCGATGCGCTGGGCGCAGAGCGCGTGCGCGGCGTGATGCTGCCGTTCCGGTTTACCGCGCAGGTGTCGCTCGATGACGCCGCAAAGCTGGCGAAAGCGCTCGGCATCCGCTACGAGGTGCTGCCGATCGCACCCGCCGTGAACGGCTTTGAAGAAATTCTGGCCGCCACCTTTGCGGGCCTGCCGCGCGACATCACCGAAGAGAATCTGCAGGCCCGCGCCCGCGGCACGCTGCTGATGGCGATCTCGAACAAGACCGGGGCGATGGTCGTCACCACCGGCAACAAGTCGGAAATGTCGGTGGGATACGCTACGCTCTATGGCGACATGAACGGCGGCTTCAATCCGATCAAGGATATCTACAAGACCGAGGTGTTCCGGCTTTCGAGCTTGCGCAACTCATGGAAGCCGGATGGCGCGCTGGGTCCGTCAGGCGAAGTCATCCCGGTCAATATCATCACCCGCCCGCCGACCGCGGAGCTGCGTGAAAACCAGACCGACCAGGATTCGCTGCCGCCTTACGACATGCTCGACGCCATCCTGGAGCGGCTGGTGGAGCGCGAGGAACCGCTGGCGTCAATCGTCGCGGAAGGATTCGACCGCGAGGTTGTGGCGCGGATCGATCGCCTGCTCAACATTGCCGAATACAAGCGGCGGCAGGCCGCGCCGGGCGTCAAGGTGACGCAGCGGAATTTCGGCCGCGACCGGCGCTATCCGATCACCAACAGGTTTCGCGACCTCGGCAAGGCGCTGCCCGAAGCCGACGAGACGCTGGTGTCGCGCGCGGGCAAGGGCTCGGCGGAAGCCTTCGAGGGGTAATCTTCACCTCTCCCCGAAGGGGAGAGGTCGAAGCCGGAGCGCAGCGCAGGCTTCGGGTGAGGGGTCTGTCCATGCACGCAGTACTCGCGGCGCCCCTCACCCGCCGCGCATCTGCGATGCGCGTCGACTCTCCCCTTCGGGGAGAGGTGAAGGAAGCGTTCCGCTTCAATCTGAATTCAGATTTCAGCGCGCGGGAATGAAGGTCGGTCCGACCGAACGGATCGGCCTGTCTTTTGCCGGCGCGGTGTCGGATGAGGGTGCTGCCGCTGCAGGTGCCGCTTCAGGCGCGGGTGCCGGCGTGCTGGCTGTCGTCGCGGGCGCGGCGCCCTTTTTCTTGGGCGCGGCGGGTGCCGTTTTCGACGGCGGCTGCGACATCTTCTTCGCGCTCTCCTCGGTGACGATGATATCGCCCTGCTGTTCGGCGGCGGCCTTGTCGTCGATCGATTTCAGCGCGTCCGACCAGGTTTGCCCCACCGCCTTGCAGGAGCAGGACGGCACGAACTCATTGCGGTAGCGGAACGCATTGGGCATCGACGAATAGGATTGCCCGGTGATCGATACGGCCTGGTTCATGTCTTCGCCGGGATTGCGGTAGGCGAACAGGGTGGCTTCCGATGCCGGGCACAGACTCTTGCAAGTCTTCTCATCGTCCGGAAACCGGCTCGGCACCGTGGCGAACGAGATCGGGAAATAGGCGCCGTCGCAGCTGCGGGCGCAGACGGTGCGGAAAGTCCCGGATTGCGGGCCGAGATCGGAAGGCGGCGCCGGATTATTGTTATTGCCGAACAGATTATCGAGAAAATTACCGCCGCCCCGCGCCGCGTTGGCGTATTGCGGCCCGCAATTGTTCTGTGCCAGCGCCAGCAGCACCGAGCGGCGCTGGTTGTCGCGCTCCGGATTGCCAAAACCGCTGCCGCCGCGCAGCCGCTCCAGGCTGGTGGTGATCTGGTCGAGGTTGCCGCGCATCTGCTGGATCTGGCTGTTGATCGGTCCGCACTGCGCGGACTGGCCGCTGAACAGCGAGAAGAACCCCGAACTGTCGCAGCCCTGGCGCTTGGCCTGCGAGGTGACGCGATCGAGTTCGCCCTGCTGCTTGGCCGCTGCTTCCTCATAGCGGCGGATTTGCTCGGTCTTCGCCGGATCGCCCCCTCCGCCGCGGTCGATCGTGGCAAGTTGGGCTTCCAGCCGCGGACACATCGGATTGACGGCAGCGCCCTGCTGCGCCGGTGCCGCCGGATTGACCTGCGCCACGGCGTCGACGCTCAGCGTACCGAGCAGGGCGGCGGCGGCCAAAATCCATCTGGAAAGAGAGTGCATCTGGGTTTTAGCCATATCCGGCATTCGAGCGATTCCGGGCGAAATAGAAAACGGCGCGGCACAGCCTGCGCGGGCATCCCATAGCCGCTTACCGGGGCAGCGTCACGTCGTTTCCGGGGCGCCGGTGTGACCCGTCGGCCCCTCCGGGAGCTACCGCTGGCAGGTGATGGCGACGTATTCGTGGCAGCCCACACCCATGCAGGTGTCGCCGGCCTTTTTGGGAACCGATCCCGTTATTTCATCGGGATCGACGCGCCGGTAGGACGTGGCCTGGGCAAAATCCCGCGACTGGCAATAGGACCGCGCGGCATGCGCCCCGCATTTCTCGCCCTTGGCGAGGCACTGGTCGATGCCGTAGCCGTCGGCCTGGTTGGCGATGATGAATACCCGGCTGTCGGCGGATGCCGCCGAGGCCGCCATCACGAATATGCAGGCCAAAAATGCATGGATGGAGCGCATGTCGCACCAAGGAATGAGGAATCACCCTCATTCGATAAACCCAAATGGTTAATAATGATTAACCATGGGCTGCGGCGGCTAAGCCGGATCGGGGTCGAAATCCGCGGTTTCGGGCCTTGACGCGGCGCCATGGGCTGCTCCATGGTGACCAAATGAACGGTTTCCTCGCCATCTGCAGCATTTGCCGCGAGATTATCCGCTAGCGTTTAGCTGGCTGAGGCCGTCTTTTCTCACACGAGATTACTGGACGCCCGGCCGCAAGGGACGGGATTTCCATGGAACTGCGCCTCTACGATACGTTGACCAGGGAGAAGCGGCCGTTCACGCCGCTCGATCCGAACAACGTGCGCATGTATGTCTGCGGGCCGACGGTCTACGATTTTGCACATATCGGCAACGCGCGCCCGGTGATCGTGTTCGACGTGCTGTTCCGGCTGCTGCGGCATCTCTATGGCGAGAGCCACGTCACCTACGTCCGCAACATCACCGACGTCGACGACAAGATCAACGACCGCGCGGCGCGGGATTTTCCGGGCCTGCCGTTGAATGCAGCGATCCGCAAGGTCACGGAGAAGACTGCCGCGCAATTTTACACCGATGCGGCGGCGCTCGGTACTCTGCCGCCGACGTTTGAGCCGCGCGCCACCGATTTTGTCCTGCCGCGTTCGGACGGCAAAGCGGACATGGTCACGCTGATCAAGCAATTGATCGCGCGCGGCCATGCTTACGAGGCGGGCGGCGAAGTCCTGTTCGACACTGCGTCTATGCCGGATTACGGGATGCTGTCGGGCCGCAAGCTCGACGAGCAAAAGGCCGGTGCGCGCGTCGCCGTCGAGGCTCACAAAAAAAATCCGGGCGACTTCGTGTTGTGGAAGCGGTCATCGGACGATGAGCCGGGGTGGGACAGCCCGTGGGGCAGGGGGCGTCCCGGCTGGCACATCGAATGCTCGGCCATGAGCGAGGCGTATCTCGGCGAGGTATTCGATATCCATGGCGGCGGTCTCGATCTGATCTTTCCGCACCATGAGAACGAGCTTGCCCAGTCGCGTTGCGCGCGCGGCACTTCAAAGATGGCGAACTATTGGATGCACAACGGTTTCCTGGAAGTAGAAGGCAGGAAGATGTCGAAGTCCGAGGGCAACTTCGTGACGATCACGGAACTGCTTGCGGATTGGCCGGGTGAAGTGCTGCGTCTGAACATGCTAAGGACGCATTATCGTTCGCCGATCGACTGGACGGTTGCCTCGCTTGAGGAAAGCAAGAAAACTCTCAATTCGTGGTACGAGATTGTCGGTGACAATACGAACTCGGCGGGAGAAGTCGACGAAAGCGTAGCGGCTTTTTTGAGCGACGACCTTAATACGGCAGGCGCAATCGCAAGCCTTCACGCAATAGCGGCTAGCCGTGTTGGAACGGTTGGGCGGTTGCAACTAGACGTCAAAGAAAAACTTAAGGCGTCTGCTATGATGCTCGGACTACTGGGCAAGACCAGGAAAGAGTATCTTGAGAGCTATCCCAAAGCTGTGGCGGTGAACAAGGAGCTTGTGAACGCATCTATCGCGGCACGCAACGCTGCGCGCGCGCGAAAGGATTTTAAAGAGTCCGACCGCATCCGCGATGAGCTGGTCGCGATGGGTGTCGTCATCAAAGATTCCAAAGAAGGAACCACATGGGAGATCGCGCGATGACCAAGCCCGACACGCCGTTCCCGAAGCACTGGCGCTATTACATCTTCATCAAGTGGGCGCTGATCATCGGCGCAATCATCCTCGCGCTGAAACTTGTATGGGGCGTTATGGCGTGATGGCCCAGACCTTGCCCAAACCGGCGCTACGGCCGTTCCTTGCGGGGGACGTGCCGATATTGGCTGCGATTTTTATCGCTGCGATCGAGGAATTGACGGTCGACGACTACAGCGAGGCGCAGCGGGAAGCGTGGACCAGCGCGGCCGATGACGAGGATCAATTCGGCAAGCGTCTGGCCTCAGAGCTGACGCTGGTCGCGACGCTGCAGAATTCGCCGGTCGGTTTTGCCGCGCTGAAGGGCGCCGATCATATCGACATGCTCTATGTCCACCCCGGCGCCGCAGGGCAGGGCGTCGCGTCGTTGCTGAGCGATGCGCTGGAAAAACTTGCCGGCGGCCGGGGTGCGAAAAGCCTGACCGTCGATGCCAGCGATAATGCGGAGCAGTTTTTCTTAAAGCGGGGCTATGTCGCAAAACAGCGCAATACGGTGACGGTCAACGGCGAATGGCTCGCCAACACCACGATGCAAAAGACGCTGGCAAGCGATGCGCCGAAGGGGGCGACCCAATGAGCCGCGAGCGCCTGTATCTGTTCGACACCACGCTGCGCGACGGCGCGCAGACCAACGGCGTCGATTTTACCCTGCATGACAAGCGGCTGATCGCGGAGATGCTGGACGATCTCGGCATCGACTATGTCGAGGGCGGCTATCCCGGCGCCAATCCGACCGATACCGAATTCTTTTCAAAGAAGCCGCAGCTCGACCACGCCATTTTCACTGCGTTCGGCATGACGCGCCGTCCCGGCCGCTCGGTCTCGAACGATCCCGGTGTCGCAGGGTTGCTGGAAGCCAAGGCCGACGCCATCTGCTTTGTCGCAAAATCCTCGGCGTATCAGGTACGGGTCGCGCTGGAGACGACCAACGAGGAAAACCTTGCTTCGATCCGCGACAGCGTCCGGGTCGCCAAAGCCGCGGGCCGTGAGGTCATGCTGGATTGCGAGCATTTCTTCGACGGCTACAAGGAGGATGCACAGTTCGCGCTGGCCTGCGCCAAGACGGCGTATGACTCCGGCGCGCGCTGGGTGGTGCTGTGCGACACCAATGGCGGCACCATGCCGAACGAGGTCGAAGCAATCGTCGGCGAGGTGGCAAAACATATTCCGGGCGATCACCTCGGCATCCACGCCCATAATGACACCGAGCAGGCCGTCGCCAATTCGCTCGCCGCGGTTCGCGCAGGCGTGCGGCAGATCCAGGGCACGCTGAACGGTCTCGGCGAGCGCTGCGGCAACGCCAATTTGTGTTCGCTGATACCGACCCTGCGATTGAAGAGCGAATACGCCGACGCGTTCGACATCGGCGTCTCGCAGGACAAGCTCGCAACGCTGATGCGGGTATCGCGGACCCTGGACGACATGCTCAACCGCGCCCCGAACCGCCATGCGCCCTATGTCGGCGAAAGCGCGTTCGTGACCAAGGCTGGAATTCATGCCTCGGCCATGCTGAAGGATCCGCAGAGCTACGAGCATGTATCGCCCGAGGCGATCGGCAATCATCGCAAGGTGCTGGTATCCGACCAGGCCGGGCGCTCGAACGTCATTGCCGAACTGGAGCGCGCCGGCATTCCTTATGACAAGAACGACCCAAAGCTGGTTCGGCTGGTCGACGAGATGAAGGAGCGCGAGGCCGCGGGCTACGCCTATGAAAATGCCAGCGCTTCGTTCGATCTGCTGGCGCGGCGCACGCTGGGGCGGGTGCCGGAATATTTCCGGGTCGAGCAATTCGATGTCAATGTCGAGCAGCGCTACAATGCCAACGGCCGGCGCATCACCGTGGCGATGGCGGTGGTGAAGGTGGATGTCGCGGGCGAGACGCTCATCTCTGCGGCGGAAGGCAACGGCCCGGTCAATGCGCTCGACGTCGCGCTGCGCAAGGACCTCGGCAAATACCAGACATACATCGAAGGCCTGAAGCTGATCGACTATCGCGTGCGTATCCTCAATGGCGGCACGGAAGCTGTGACGCGGGTGCTGATCGAGAGCGAGGACGAGACCGGCGAGCGCTGGACCACCATCGGCGTCTCGCCCAATATCATCGATGCCTCGTTTCAGGCGCTGATGGATTCGGTGGTCTACAAGCTGGTGAAATCAAACGCGCCGGCGTGACGGAGCGCTTCCATGATCGATCATGTCTCCGTCGGCGTCAGCGATCTGCAACGCGCGGCGCGATTTTATGAACGGACGCTTACGCCGCTCGGCCTGTCGCGGCTGGTAACGCGGCTCGCGACGGTCGGTTTCGGTAGGAGCTATCCCGAATTCTGGATCAACCTTCGTGCCGATTTGACGCCGGTGCAACGCGATAGCGGGGTCCATATCTGTCTTCGGGCGAAATCCAGCGGCGAGGTTGATGCCTTTCACGCCGCAGCGCTGAATGCGGGCGGCCGGTCCGACGGTGCGCCGGGCCTGCGCCCGCACGATCGGGTGCGCTATTACGCGGCGTTTATCATCGATCACGATGGCAACCGGATCGAAGCGGTGACGTTCCCGAGCGACGATTCAAACGTGATGGGAACTAGAGCTAAAGCATGATGGTTTTAAGTCGAATCGCCACGATGCTCAGGTTCACCTCTCCCCGCAGGGGAGAGGTCGGATCGCGTCGTCAGATGCGATCCGGGTGAGGGGCTTGTCCGCAAGTACGAACGTGCGGAGAGACCCCTCACCCGAAGCCTGCGCTACGCTCCGGCTTCGACCTCTCCCCTGCGGGGAGAGGTGAGATGAGCGTCGCGGCGATTCGACTTAAAACCATCGTGCTCTACAGCCGGCGTGCCACTTCGGGCACCATCTCTTTGCTGTCTTCCGGAGCGCGTGCTGCTGCGGCGCGGAGCCGCGGCAGGATATCCTCGACCCGCTCTGCCCTGAGAATATCGACGTTCAAGCTCGGCCGGATGAACTGCGTCGCGCGCATATGCGTGAGCAGCGCTAATAGCGGTTCCCAAAAACCGTCGATGTCGGCGATCAGGATAGGCTTGCTATGACGGCCGAGTTGCTGCCATGTCAACTGCTCGACCAGTTCCTCGAGCGTGCCGATGCCGCCGGGCAGCGCGACAAACGCATCCGAGCGTTCGAACATCAGCCGCTTGCGCTCATGCATGTCGTTCGTGACGATCAGTTCCTGCGCGCCGCCGAGCGCATTCTCGCGTTTGGTGAGAAAATCCGGAATGATACCGGTGACGGTTCCGCCGTGATCGAGCGTCGATTTGGCCACGGCGCCCATCAGGCCGATCGAGCCGCCGCCATAGACGAGGCCGACGCCGTTTTCGGCGAGCGCCTTGCCGAAGGCCGTTGCAGCTTCGATGAAACGGGGATTTGTGCCGGGGCCGGAGCCGCAATAGACACAGACGGTTTTGATGGTGTTCATAAGGGCGATGTCGCACTGCGAAATGAAGGCGTCAAGCCTTTCGGGGCTCGCACCGTACGCGCGATTCTATCCCGGAAACGTCCGCAAATGAAAAAAGAATCGGTGCGGAAGGGTGCATGCGGCGTCCAAACGCTCTATATGACGGCAAGAATATGGACATGATCAAGAAACAATTGCCAGCGCAGGTCGGCGCGTGGTTTGGGCAGGCTTGATGGCTGATACCGCTTCGTCCCCGGACGCCGACGCCCGGGTTCCGGACAATTCCGCACAACGGGCGACGCTGATCGGGACGCTTGTTCATCTGTGGCCCTATATCTGGCCGGGCGATCGCGTCGATCTCAAGATGCGCGTCGTATGGTCGATGGTGCTGCTGCTGGTCGCCAAGCTGGCGACGCTGTCGGTGCCGTTCACCTTCAAATGGGCGATCGACGCACTGACCGGCGCCGACACCGCTCCAGTGCAATCGTCGAATTGGGCGCTGTGGCTGATCGCCTCGCCGCTGATCATGACCTCAAGCTACGGCGCGGTGCGCGTGCTGATGGCGGTGCTGACGCAATGGCGCGACGGCATCTTCGCCAAGGTCGCCATGCATGCGGTGCGAAAACTCGCATATCTTACCTTCGTTCACATGCACGAACTGTCGCTGCGCTTTCACTTGGAGCGCAAGACCGGCGGCCTGACGCGCGTGCTGGAGCGCGGCCGCCTCGGCATCGAGGTCATCGTGCGGATGGTGATCCTGCAACTGGTGCCGACCATCGTGGAGGTCACGCTGATCATGGGCGTGCTGCTGTGGCAGTTCGACTGGCGCTATGTGCTGGCGACCGCGATCACCGTGGTCGTGTACATGTACTACACCTATGTCGCGACCGAATGGCGGATCGAGATTCGCCGCAAGATGAACGATTCCGATACCGAGGCGAATACCAAGGCGATCGATTCGCTGCTGAACTACGAAACCGTCAAATATTTCAGCGCCGAGCAGCGCGAGGCCACCCGCTACGACCGCTCGATGGAGCGCTATGAGCGTGCCAGCGTGAAGACCTATACCTCGCTGGCGCTGCTCAATACCGGACAGGCGATCATCTTTACGGCGGGGCTTACCGCGACCATGCTGATGTGCGCCATCGGCGTCCGCAGCGGCAAGAATACCGTCGGCGATTTCGTCATGGTCAATGCCATGATGATCCAGCTGTACCAGCCGCTGAATTTCATGGGCATGGTCTACCGCGAGATCAAGCAGGCCATCATCGACATCGAGAAAATGTTCGCCGTTCTGTCACGTAATCCGGAAGTGAAGGACATTGCCGGCGCCAAGCCGCTGATCGTGACCACAGGCAATATTCGGTTCGACGATGTGCGGTTCTCCTACGATCCGGAACGCCAGATCCTGAAAGGTCTCAGCTTCGAGGTACCCGCCGGCAAGACCGTCGCCATTGTCGGCCCGTCCGGCGCCGGCAAGTCGACCATCTCGCGGCTGCTGTTCCGGCTTTATGACGTCTCCGGCGGCCAGATACTGATCGACGGCCAGGACATCCGCACCGTCACTCAGGCGTCCTTGCGCGCGTCGATCGGCATGGTGCCGCAGGACACCGTGCTGTTCAACGACACCATCCGTTACAACATCCGCTATGGCCGCTGGGACGCCACCGATGCCGAGGTCGAAGCGGCGGCGCAGATGGCGCAGATCGACGATTTTATCAAAATGTCACCGAAGGGTTACGAGACCGAGGTGGGCGAGCGCGGCCTGAAATTATCCGGCGGCGAGAAGCAGCGCGTCGCGATCGCGCGCACGGTTCTGAAAGGCCCGCCGATCCTGCTATTGGACGAGGCGACCTCGGCGCTCGACAGCCACACCGAGCAGGAAATCCAGGATGCGCTGGAAAAGGTGTCGCGCAACCGCACCTCGCTGGTGATCGCGCACCGGCTGTCGACCATCGTGGGCGCGGACGAAATTATCGTGCTGGATCAGGGCCGCATCGCCGAGCGTGGCAACCATGGTCAGCTTTTGGCGGCAGGCGGACTTTATGCCAGTATGTGGAACCGGCAGCGTGAGGCGCAGGAAGCACGGGAGAGGCTGGCGCTGATGGCAGACGAGAACGAAGCGCCGAACCGAGTGCCGCCGCCGGTCGATGATCCGCTGGTGACCCCGGCCGCGGCGGAATGATTGAGGGCTAGAGCATGAGGGGTTTAAGTCGAGTCGCCGCGACGCTCAACTCACCTCTCCCCGCAGGGGAGAGGTGACGCGAGCCGCTTCGACCTAAAAGCGTCACGGGCTACCCCTTCTTCCGCAGGGGGAGAGGGAAGGAAAGATCAGTGAATTTCATGTCCATCACCAACTCCATCCGCGCGCAAATTCCGCCGATTCATCCGGAGGGCTATCCGTTCATCGGCGGCTTTGCGCTGGCGAGCCTGATTTTGTTCTGGATCTGGACGCCGCTCGGCTGGATCGGCACGCTGCTGACGGTGTGGTGCGCGCTGTTTTTCCGCGATCCGGTGCGGATGACGCCGGTGCGCGATGGCTTGGTGGTAGCGCCCGCCGACGGACGAGTGTCGATGGTGTCCGAGGTGATGCCTCCGGCCGAACTCGGCCTCGGCGACAAGCCACTGCCGCGCATTTCGATATTCATGAGCGTGTTCAATTGCCACGTGAACCGCAGTCCGGTGACGGGACGGATCGACCGTATCGCGTATCGGCCGGGCACCTTCATCAACGCCGATCTGGACAAGGCAAGCGAGGACAACGAGCGCAACTCGCTGGTGATCTCGACGCCGAACGGACTTATCGGCGTCATCCAGATCGCCGGCCTGGTGGCGCGGCGCATCGTGTCGTTCGTGCGGGAAGGGCAGACCATCGGCGCGGGCGAGCGGTTCGGATTGATCCGCTTCGGCTCACGCCTCGACGTGTTCCTTCCCGAAGGCACCAAATCGCTGGTTTCCGCGGGCCAGACCGCGGTGGCCGGGGAAACCGTATTGGCTGATTTCAAGCTTGGTGACGGCGGCCGCACCTGGCGCGCCGATTAACCATTTCGGCTGCGAAACCCTGACGCGGACGGCCGCAATGGCGGAGTGAGCCGCCCCTTGCTATATGAGGGACATGCAGATGCCCGTCGATCCCAATTTTCCGGAAATGCGCCGGCGCCGGTTTCGCCCGATCCCGGTGCGAATGCTGGTACCGAACGTCATTACGCTGCTTGCGATCTGCGCGGGGCTGACGGCGATCCGTTTATCCACGGAAGGACGGATGGAACTGGCGGTGGCCGCCATCGTATTCGCCGCGGTGCTTGACGGCCTCGACGGCCGCGTGGCGCGCATGATCAAGGGGCAGTCGAAATTCGGGGCCGAACTCGACAGCCTCGCGGACTTCGTCAATTTCGGCGTGGCGCCGGGGCTGATCCTGTACTTCTGGCAATTGCACGATCTCAGCAATGTCGGCTGGATCGCCTCGATGATTTTCGCCATCAGCGGCGGCCTGCGGCTGGCGCGCTTCAACGCGACCATGGATGACCCGAACAAGCCGGCATTTGCCGCCAATTTCTTCACCGGTGTTCCCGCGCCCGCCGGCGCGATCACCGTGCTGTTGCCGATCTATCTGGCGTTCCTGGGCATGCCGGCGCCGCCGGCCGCGCTGACCCTGCTCTATACGCTTCTCATCGCGATTCTCATGGTTTCGCGGCTGCCGGTGTTTTCCGGCAAGACGGTCCGCATGCGGGTGCCCCCGGAGATGGTGCTGCCGGTGTTCGTCGCGGTGGTTTTCTTCATCGCGCTGCTGATCGGCTATCCCTGGCATATCCTTTCCGCCTGCACCGTGCTGTATCTGCTAAGTCTGCCCGCCGGATGGCGGTCCTATCGCAACCATGAACGTGCGGCCGCGGCCCAGGCTTCAACTGCAGTGGACGCTGCCGATGCGGATCCGGCGCCGCCGTTTGCGCAAGCCACGCCTGAAACGGAACAGGACGACCGTCCGACCCGGTTGAATTGATCGACTTTCGCCGGGCTGCCTCGAAATATCTGCGATGAGGTGACCATCGAGTTGGGTTTGATCCCAATGTCGGGTATAGGGCAGATAATGCACTTCTAAAAAAAATCAGGAGAGAACGCCGTGACCAATCCCGCGACCGCGCCGCTGCCCGCATCCGTGCTCGACGCGCTGGCGCGTTACGACACGCCGACCATCTGCAATGCGATGGAAATCGTGGCGCCCCACCGCCGCCTGATCGGCTATACCACGAGGCCGCTGGTGTGCCCGTTCCCCGATTTGCCGCCGATCGTCGGCTATGCGCGCACGGTGACGATTCGCGCCACGGCGGCGTCCAGTCTGCCGGTGGCCGAGCAGCAGGCGCGTCGGATCGCCTACTACGAATATGTCGGCACAGGGCCCGGTCCGCGCATCAGCGTGATTCAGGATATCGACGGCGCCGATGCCGGATTCGGCGCGTTCTGGGGCGAGGTCCAAAGCAACGTCCATAAAGCGCTGGGATGCCTTGGCGTCATCACCGACGGCTCGATCCGCGACATCCCGCAGTGGGCCCCTGGCTTCCAGGCGCTGGCCGGCGTGATCGGGCCCTCCCACGCCTATGTTCACGCCGACAGCTTTGGCGGCGAAGTTCGCGTGGCGGGGATGACGGTAAAATCAGGTGATCTCATTCATGCCGACCGCCACGGCGCCATCGTCATTCCGCTCGACGTGGCCGCGAAACTGCCAGACGCCGCTGAACTCTGCGGCCGCCGCGAGACGCCGATTCTGGAGATCGCCCGCAGCAAATCGTTTTCGCTGGAGAAGCTGAAGGAAGCATTAGCCCGCTCGGCGGAAATTCACTGACGATTTGGGGATAGTCATGAGAAAATTACTGGTTGCTTTGGCGCTGACATTTTTGGCCAGCATCGTCGGCGTGCAAGCGCAGACCTATCCGTCGCGTTCCATCACGCTGGTGGTTCCGTTCCCGCCGGGCGGATCGACCGACACCGCCGCGCGCATCATGGCGGAGCGTATGCGCGTCTCGCTCGGGCAACCTATCGTGATCGAAAACGTCGGCGGCGCCGGCGGCAGCATCGCGGTCGGGCGCGTCGCGCGCTCGGCGCCGGACGGCTACACGTTCGACATCGGCCAATGGGATACCCATGTCGGCAGCATCATCTACAAGCTCGATTACGATCTCGAAAAGGACTTCGAGCCGATCGGCCTGATTTCCAACAATCCCCAGCTGCTGGTTGCTAGGAAAGACCTTCCCGCCGGCAATCTTGCCGAACTTGTGAGCTGGATGAAGGCGAATCCGGGCAAGATCAATTTCGTCAACCAGAACGCCGCGGCGAATGTCAGCGGCGTGCTGTTCGAGAATCTTACCGGGCAAAAGGTGCAGTTCATTCCCTATCGCGGCGCGGGCCCGGCCATGACGGACCTCATCTCCGGCACGGTGGACTTGCTCGTCGTGCAGGGCGCGGTCGCGCTGCCGCAAGTCCGCGCCGGCAAAATCAAGGCGCTCGCCAACCTGTCGCCGCAGCGCTCGGCCTCGATGCCGGACATTCCCACGGCCGACGAAACCGGGGTGCCCGGACTTTATATGTCGGGCTGGTTCGGCTTCTGGGCACCGAAGGGGACGCCGAAGGACGTCATCGCCAAGCTCAATGCCGCCACCGTCGAAGCGTTGGCCGATCCGGCATTGCAGAAACGGTTTGAGGAATTGGGACTCGACGTCGCGCCACGCGCGCAACAGACGCCGGAAGGGTTGGCCGCGTTCCAGAAAACTGAGATCGACAAATGGTGGCCGATCATCAAGGCCGCCGGCATCGGCGCCCAGGCGCAGTAACGTGGAGGTGAACGGCAAAACCGTTCTGGTCACCGGCTCGACCGACGGCGTCGGCCGCTATGTCGCCGCGCAACTTGCATCAGCCGGTGCCAAGGTGCTGATCCACGGCCGTGACCGCGAGCGGGCCAAATCCCTCGCCGATGATATCCGGCGGCGAGGGCATGGCGAAGCGATCTTCTATCAGGCGGATTTGTCGTCGCTGGCCGGCGCGCGGCAGCTTGCCGACGCCGTGCTGGCCGACCACAACCGGCTCGATATCTTCATCAGCAATGCCGGGATTGGGTCACGAACGCAGGGCACCGAGCGGCGGGAGAGTGCGGATGGTTACGAACTGCGATTCGCCGTCAATTATCTTTCCGGCTTCCTGCTCGCGCATCTGCTGCTTCCATTGTTAAAGGCGAGCGCGCCGTCGCGCATCGTCAACGTCGCCTCACTCGGACAACATCCCATTGATTTCGACGATGTGATGCTGACCAAAGGCTATTCCGGCTCCCGCGCCTACGCGCAGAGCAAGCTTGCTCAGATCATGTTTACCATCGATCTCGCCGGCGAACTGAACGGATCGGGCGTGACGGTGAATTCGCTGCATCCGGCTACCTACATGAACACGACCATGGTGCGCGAAAGCGGCATTACGCCGATCAGTACCGTCGAGCAGGGCGGCGATGCGATTCTGCATCTGGCTGTTGGTGACGACGTGGCCGACAAGACCGGGCTGTTCTTCAATGGCATGCGAGAGGCGCAAGCCAATCCCCAGGCTTACGATGATGCCGCCCGCCAGGAATTGCGCGCGCTCAGCCTTGAATTGACCGGCTTACCCAATGCATGATCGGAAACACGCGGCTGCGGAGCAGGCCCGCATGCCCCGCCGCCGGAAATGCCGCGGTTCATTGGCTGCTTACGTTGACAATTTATCCGAGTTACTCGATTATCAGCCGCATTGTGGTTGAATTCACCTGGTGAATCGGAGGTTGTCATGGCTCGCAAATCGAAGTCAGTTACCAAGCCTTCCAGATCGAAAGTTACTTTTGAATTCTCTGTGCTCGACGACGACACGAAAAAACGAATTGCGAGCTGCATCGAACGCCGCGGAAAAGTCACGATATCCATGATCTCATTGGGCAAAACCAATGCTAAACCTGATGGGTTCGCTCAGAAGATCGACTGAACTTCCCGAGCGCGTCTTTGGTGCAAGAACGGCGATTGGCCTGTCCTACAGCGCCTTTGCGGAAAAGGTGGTCGCGGAGGGGACCGAACGGATAGATTTCGTCGAGATTCCGTTCGAGCAATTGATACACACTCCTGAAGCCATCAAGTTGCGGGACAAGGTGCCGCTGCTGCTGCATTGCGCCAGTCTGTCCATCGCCGGAAACCTGCCGCCGCCGCCAGCGCTGGTCGAGCGTCTTCTCGAGTGCATCGATCAAACCGGCACACCGTGGCTCGGCGAACACCTTGCCTATGTGCGGGCCGACGGCATCTGGCGTGAGGTCGCGGAACATCCCGCTCTGCTCGCCGGTACCGATGCGGACGGCCCTTCCGCAATGCCGTTCAATGTCGGATACACGGTAAGTCCTCAATTGAGCGATCCGATTCTCGAGCGCGTGCTTGGCAACACGCTCGATTGGCGGCAACAACTGGGCCTCCCGGTGCTTCTGGAAAACGGTCCGATGTATTTCCAGATGCCCGGCAGCACGATGTCGCAGTCCGAATTCATTCAGGAGCTTTGCGCCAGATCCGACTCGGTGTTGCTGCTGCTCGATCTCTCGCATTTGGCAATCACAAGCGCCAATATTCAACTCGATCCGCACGCTCTGCTGGACAGTCTGCCGCTCGACCGTGTGGTGGAGGTGCACCTTTCAGGGATGTCCGTGCAATCCGGAGTGACCTGGGACGACCACAGCGGCGGCGCCCCGCCTGCCGTGTTTGCGCTGCTCGAACGATTATTGCGGGAGGCAAAACCCAGGGCAATTACCCTCGAATACAATTGGGATCACGATTTTCCGCTCGATATACTCCACCGCGACCTTGAACGCGTTCGCGACCTCACGGAAGTGCACTCGTGCTGAACATGACGTCGGCCCCGGACCGCGTTCAGGCGTTTGTAGCGCGGTGTCTGGTCGATCCGAGTTTCTTGTCAACAGCCCTGGATGATCCTGCCGGCCTCGATCACGCCACCCCGCGATTGTTCGACGAATCCGATCTGGGGCGGATCGCGTTGTTCCAGGCGTTTATCGTCAAGGTCAAGCACAACGGCGTGCGCAATATTCTTCCACTGGTGTTCCGGATGCTTCCCGCGGTCGGCCAGGAACTCGCTTTCTACCGGTCATACGCCGCGTCCTATCTGGCAATTCGCGCCGACGGGCCGCTACCGGTGGCCCGGCAAGTGCAGGTCATGACAGAGCACCTGCGTCGGTATCTCGAGCAATGTACAAATCCTGCAAGCGCGGCCGTAGCCGACCTGCTGACGCACGAGCTGACGATATGGCGCATGCATTCCGGCGGACCGGTGCCGCAGCCGGAGCCGGCCGATGGCGCCATTGTATGGCGTGGCCGCATGGAGCTGAAATTCTACGACACCGACCTGTCCAGAGCCTGCGCCGCGCTAATGGCCAAGACGTTTGATCCGGGTCAAGATCTCGCGGAACGCGAACAAACCCTGGCCTATTGGCGTCCGGAACACGGCGAGACGGTGGAGTTCTTCGAGATCGACGAGTTGACTGCGATGCTGTTTTCCATGGTCGATGGGCGCAGCACGCTGGAAGGCATCGCGGAGCAACTCGCTGGGCGCGGGCTGGACCAGATCGGCTTGGGTGACCTTAAGCAGTTCTTCGGCGAACTGGCCGAGCGGGACTTCATTGGGTTTCATGCTGCCGCCGCTAAATCTGCGCTTTGCGAATTCGTAAACGGAAAACGTATCGATGCGTCTCACCCTCGTCGATAATCTGCTCTACGAGAGTTCGTACAGCGTTCGAAAGGACGATCTGCAGCCGCATCTGGGGTTGATGTCGCTCGCCGCCATGGTGGGCGAAGGCGGCCATCAACCGACCATTTACGATCCAAAGTGGGAAGTGTTCCAGGGCCGGGTGACGCTGGACGGCTCACTCTACGAGAACGTTGCGCACAATATCCTTCGAACGACGCCGCAGGCCGTCGGATTTACGGCACTCGGCTGCAATTTTCACTGCGTCGTCAAGATCGCCCGTCATCTCAAGCATCTTGAGCCGGAGCTGCCGATCCTGCTCGGCGGTCCTCATGCCACGATCCTGCACGAGGAGATACTCACGCGCTTTGCCGAGTTCGACATTGTGGTCCGCAACGAGGCTGAGCATACCATCACCCCACTGCTTGCCGGCATCGATACCGGCGATCTCGCGGGCGTGGCGGGCATTTCATATCGAGACCTGCGCGGCGACATCGTGTGCAACGGCGGTAGTCCGCTTATCGATGATCTCGACTGCCTTCCGGTCCCTGCCTACGATTGCTACCCGCTGAAACAGCTCGGGTTGAAGACAATTCGCGTGGAGGCTGGCCGCGGCTGTCCGTTCAGCTGCACGTTCTGCTCTACGGCCTCGTTCTTCGGCCGGTCGTACAGGTTGAAATCGACGCCCCGGCTGCTTGCCGAACTGGATTTCCTGCACCAGAACTATGGCTATACCGATTTCAAGCTCAACCACGACCTGTTCACCGTAAACCGCAAGAAGGTCGCCGAATTCTGCGAAGCGCTCAAGGCGCGAAACTACACCTGGAGCTGCTCGGCGCGTGTGGACTGCGTCGACGAGCAGCTGCTGACGCTGATGCGCGATGCCGGATGCCGCAACATCTATTTCGGCATCGAGACGGCAAGTGCCCGCATGCAGGAGATATCCCGCAAGCGTCTGTCCGTCGGGCTGGTGGAGCCAACGCTTGACGTGACGAGCGCGCTCGGCATTGAGACGACGACGTCCTTCATCACCGGCTATCCGGAGGAGACGCTGGAGGACCAGGATGAGACGCTCGATATGGCTGGCCGCCTGTTCTGCCGCCCGGACGGAAGGAACATATCCCAGATTCACCTGCTCACGCCGGAGCCGGGGACCGACCTGCTTGCGCGGTATGGCGACAGGCTTCTATTCGACGCGCATGTGTCCGAGTTCAACTTTCCCATGCTGCAGGGCGACGACCGCTCCTTGATATCCGACCATCCGATCCTGTTCGGGAATCACCATTACTTTCCTTCGGTCGTAACGCGAGAGCGCCACGTTTTCATCACCTCCGCTTGGACCGTCGTCTGGGAGCTGGGCCGCGAAATCACCGCTTACATGCTGCGCGCCTTCGAAGGCCGGTTGAGCCGGTTTATGGCAGAAGCCTGGACCTGGCATGCGCAATCGTCACCGCAGCGTTCGAACGCCGGCGCGGACGAGATCCAGGCGTTTCTGGAGGCGCGTTTCGGCCGAGGCCATCATTTGACGTCGCTGTTTCGCTACGTCCGGGCGATGAATGCAGTCGCAACAAAGCGAGCCGCCGGATCTCGGCTTCAGGGTCCGGTCTCCGGCGATCCGCGCGACAATTCCCTTCGTATCGGGCCCGGGACAATCATTCTGCGCGACATCCATCATGTTGTGCAGTTGCTCGAGACGATTTCCGGGACGACCGGCAACCGGCTGCTCGAAGGTTCCGCGGTTGGCCCGCAAGGACATTTGCTCGTGGTATCGCAACCAGCCGATCAGGAGCAAGACAGTTCCGTTTCATCGTACTGGATCGACGAGGTCACGGCCGACCTGCTTGCCCGGTTCGAAAATCCCAAGAGCTATTGGGAATGCTGCAAGGAAATTGCGGACAGTGACGACCGCGCCCAGTTCCCCAAATGGGACGATCTGGCTTCTCTGTGCCAGATGGGCGTCCTGGAGCGGACGAGCAGGAGGGCGTCGGCCCGGCGCGAAACCGCGTCGCATCCGTGACGCAGCGACCTGATCTGATCGACGCCATCGAAGGCTTCTACGTCACCCTCATTCTCGACCAACTGCATCGCACGGGCGTCCTGCGAGCGCTGGGCGAGGGGCGCGGGGTCGGCGCGATTGCGCGAAAACGCGGTTTTGACCAAGCTGTCCTGACCGGGCTGCTGGACTATGTCTCGCTGCGCTCCAACATCATACGTTCGACCGCCCGCGGCAAAAACCGGCGATTTGCATTGGCCGGCAAGGCCGATGGCTTTTCCATGCACCTGCTCGATCAATATGTCGGCGCCTTCGGTCCCTGTCTTTTGAGCCTTCCGCAAATACTGAAAAACCCCGCGGCCGGGCAAGACCTGGTCGACCGGGTGCGGCACGCCGCCGCGTTCGCGGATGGTGGTCCGGCGCCGGAGCTGGTCGGCTTCCTCGAAGCCCTGAGGCTGGATTTCGTCCTCGATATTGGCTGCGGTGGGGGGCAATTGCTGACCACGCTCGCGCAGCGCCGCCCGGCACTGTGCGGCATCGGAATCGATGCGAACCCCAGCATGATCGCGGTGGCCCGAAAGAGGGCTTTGCATCTCCGCCTCGGGCGGCAGCTCAAGTTTCGGTATGGCGATGCGGAAAACCTGACCCGCGCGATTACCAGGCGCGAGCGGGAGCGCATCCAGGGAATTTGCGCAGTCAGCGTCGCCAATGCGCTTTTTGGATCCGACGGCCGTATCGACGGCTTCTTCAGCGCGCTGAAGGCGCTATTCCCGGGCCGCATCCTGCTGCTTGGCGACTACTACAGCAGGCTCGGCCCTGCATTGCGGCAAAGCGCGAACTTCAAGCGCACCCTGTTCCACGATACGGCCCAGCTCCTCTCATCCCAGGGCCTTCCACCCCGGGATTTGAAGGCCTGGCGCCGCATCTATTCGCGCAATGCCGTCAAGTTGCTCCATGCGTACAAGGCAACGAATGAGGGCGTGTGCTGGTTCATTCACATGATCGAACTTTAGATCCGGGTCCAGATTCCTGCCTTGCCATGGTCGAGATCGGAAGTTGACTACCGGCTTCCGCGTTGCCGGCCCGGCGTCCGCCGGCTTTCGAATGAGCAGGCGCGGGGGCCGACGCGATCGCCGCGCGCGCTTCGGCGTATGAAAGCGGCATAAACCCGAGCTGCGCGACCACGTCGTCAGGCATGCTGGCGTGAAGCCAGTTCTGGATTCCGGTGATCAGCCGCATCAGGTCGCGGCAATAGACCGACGGATTGTCAAAACCGTCCTTGGCCCGGTAGCGATGCGGCAAATATCCGCCGGCGCAAACCTGCCTGATCCTGCACTGCCGGCACGTATCGCAAAGCCGATCGTTGCTGTGGTAATAGAGTTGCACCATCGGGTGCTCGAGCGCGTCATCGAGACTGTCGCGGTGCACATTGTATGGCGTCGAGGTCATCCCGTCGCCGCATACTTTCAGCACGTCGACCGGTTCGATGCCCCCGTCGCTCTCCACCACCAGCACTTCGTTCTTGCCCGGCCCGAGCGCATCGAGCTTGCCCTCGATGCCGAGGATACCGTTGATGATGCGTTCGAACAGCCGGATGCGAAAAGACGCGCGCTCGTCAGCGATCCAGACATGAAAGATTTCCAGCAGCCAGTCTGCGTATGGCGTCGCCGCTTCGTCGCTGGAATACTGCAGCGGAGGTCTGTCATGCGTCGCATCCGGGAACAGGAAATCCACCATGCGCGGACGCAGCTCGTTGAGATGGTCAAACACATCCCGGGGACTGGCACTGACGTCGATGACTGTCAGCAATCCCGGCTCCAGGCCGGTTGATGCTGCGAGGTCCCAGCCTCTGCGGATTCGGTTATAGGAGCCTCTTGCCGAATGATCGATCCGGACACGGTCATTGACTTCCTTCGGCCCGTCCAGGCTGATCCCGACCTTGATATTCAATTCTCGCAGCAGCGAGCACCATTCGGCGTTCAGCAAGACTCCGTTGGTCTGCATGAAATACGCGATGCTGGTTTGAGCCGGCACGGTTTCAGCCACGCGATTGACGAAGTAACGAAAATACGAGGAGCGGGCGAGCAATGGCTCCCCGCCATGAAATGCGAAAGCGAATTCCGCCAGGCGATGCCGCGCACAGTGCTCGGCGACGCGCATCACCAGGGCATCGATCGTCGGCCGCGTCATGATGGCGGGCTGGGCGAGATACGACGTATCGCCGAGATTATAGACATAACAATAGGAGCAATTCAGGTTGCATCGGCTGGCGGCTTTGACGACGACGAGCCGGCATTTCGGCGCCAATCCCTTGCCGCGCGCGGCCAGGCGGGAGGCAGGGACCTTATTGGTACTGGGACGCGAATGCGATGCCGCCATGGGTTCACGCTATCATATCTGCCCGGGCGTTCGACGAAAAATCCGCGTTCGCCTGTAAGCCCGCGGCGTCGTTGCGCGAGGATGGAACGACAGGCCAACTTTTTTGCCGTTGATTTCTGATCATGCTGGCAGCGGCGGTGCCGGATAATTTGCGCCCATTGATGCTCGAAAGCCCGGCAAATTCAGCCCGGTACTCGGCGATGTTTTCGCTTAACGCTTTCGTAATAATTACTTTTTCGGTAACGGGTCTTTAATGGCGCGGACGTAGGGTCCGGGTGCGGCTCAGAACGGGTCGTCCAGCCGTGCTGCGCGGCCGGTGTTCGCGGTTGTGTCGGAGTACCCCATGGATATCATGACGGGCGTTGGGCTCGTGTCCGGCATTATTGTCGTGGCGATTATGGTGTTCATGGGCGGCGATCTGCACATGTTCATCTCAGAGCATGCGATGATCATCATCTTCGGCGGTTCGATCGCTGCCACCATGATCCGCTTTCCGCTCAGCGCGATCCTGCACGGTCTGCCGCTCGGTGCCAAATTCGCTTTCACGATGAGCCGGCTGTCCGCGCGCGACCTCGTGGACGAACTTGCCCGCATCGCGGAAATCGCGCGCAAGCAGGGACCGGTCGGCCTCGAGAAGGTCGAAACCGACGAGCCGTTTCTGGCCAAGGGAATTCGCTACGTCGCCGACGGCTACGATCTCGAATTCATCCGCGACAACATGGAGCGCGACCGCGACAATTTTCTGATGCACCTTGACGAGGGCGGAAAAATCTACCGCGCGATCGGAGACTGCGCGCCGGCGTTCGGCATGATCGGTACCTTGATCGGAATGGTGCAGATGTTCGCCAACATGACCGATCCGTCGAAGCTCGGGCCGTTCATGGCGACGGCCTTGCTGGCGACATTGTACGGCGCGCTGGTCGCCAATCTGTTCTGCCTGCCGATTGCCGACAAGCTTCACGGCAAGCTGCTCGACGAGGAAACCAACCGCACGCTGATCATCGACGGCATTCTGATGATCCGGGACTCCAAGAGCCCGACGCTGGTGCGCGAGATGTTGCTGGCGTATCTGCCCGAAAAACATCGCCAGGAAGAAGGCGAGCCGCTAGCGGCCTGAACGGCCGAGGCGATCCGGGAAACCAGCAATGGCCAAGAAGAAACGGGGCGATGGGCACGGCGGGGGGCATGGCTGGTTCGTGACCTTCGCCGATCTGATGGGCCTGATGATGAGCTTCTTCGTGATGCTCGTTGCCTTCTCCACAATGGATAACAACAAGCTGAAAATTGTCGCCGGCTCGATGCGCGATGCTTTCGGCACGACGACCGAAGTGCGCTATTCCGGAATTATCGAGTCCGATGGTCTGCCGACCCGGCCGAAGCTCAAAAATACCGCGAACATTGCTCCGGAGGAATCATCCAATACGCCAACTCCGGACCAGCAGGAGCGAAGCCGCACCGCAGGGGCGCGCCTGAAGATCGATCGTGAATTCGCACTGGCCTCCGCCTCGCTGCGCCAGGCGTTGCAGGACATGCCGGAGCTGACGGAAGTCTCCAAGCACATCATGTTCGAGGAAACCAGTCAGGGCCTCAATCTGGAGATTGTCGATCAGGACGGCCGCTCGATGTTCGCCGATGGTTCGAAGGTGCCCTACGAGCGCACGCGTTTGCTGATTCGAAAACTTGCCACGCCGCTCAAGGCAACGCCGCTGCGGGTCTCGATCGTCGGCCACACCGCCGCTGGTTTTGTGCCATCGCGCAGCGAGTACGGCGCCTTCGACCTGTCCGCCGACCGCGCCAATGCGGTGCGGCAGATCCTGGAGCGCGAGGGCCTGCCGCCCAGCCACGTCTTTGCGGTGTCCGGCAAGGCCGACACGTCGCCGCTGTTTCCCGACGATCCGTCACTGGCCGCGAACCGCAGGGTGACGATTACCTTGATGCGTGAGGATCCGCCGCTGCCGCCCAACCTGAAGCCGTAACGCCGTTTCGCTTACCATTTTACCGTTTTTATCGCCAGCTGCATGTTTCTCGGCAACCCAGCCCTGCCGGCGGTGCTATAGTCGACTGGTTGACAGGCCCTCGCTAAGCGACGATAGCCCGGATCGAAACAACCGACAGAGCGTTCTCTAGCTACCATGGCTATCAGCGACACAACAACCGAAGCGCCGGTCGAGGCGCCGGTCACGACCGGTTTTTGGGCGCTGACGCTCGGAAGCATCGGTGTGGTGTTCGGCGACATCGGAACGTCGCCGCTGTATGCGTTTCGCGAGGCCGTCGCGGGCGCCGCCGGGCACGAGCCGGTGACACGGATCATCGTGCTCGGCGTCCTCTCGCTGATCCTGTGGGCGCTTTTCATCGTCGTGACCGCCAAATATGTGCTGCTGCTGCTGCGCGCGGACAACAATGGCGAGGGCGGAACGCTTTCACTGATGGCGCTGGGGCAACGCGCATTGGGACGGCGAAGCTGGCCGCTGCTTGCGCTCGGCGTGATCGGCGCCTCGATGTTCATCGGCGACTCGATGATCACGCCGGCGATTTCGGTGCTTTCGGCCGTCGAGGGTCTCAAAATCGCCGCTCCGGCGCTTGACCATTATGTGGTGCCGCTGACGGTGTTCATCCTGGTCGTGCTGTTCTCGGTGCAGAGCAGCGGCACCGCCTGGATCGCAACGGCGTTCGGGCCGGTGATGGTTATATGGTTCAGCGTTCTTGCCGTGATGGGACTTGTCCACATCAGCGATGACCCTTCCGTCCTCGC
>NZ_DASYMN010000196.1:0-2169 GCF_036009065.1 Bradyrhizobium sp.
GTCCTTCCATTGGGCCGAAGCAGCCATAACAGCCGCGGTTATAGGTCGGACAAATCGCGCCGCAGCCGGCATGGGTGACAGGCCCGAGGCACGGCGTTCCCTTCACCATGACACACACTGTCCCGCGCAACTTGCACTCGACGCAGACGCTGTGATCGGACTTTGACAGTTACCTGCCCAAAATGGGGCTGAAAGCCGCACTCTGCCGTGGCAAAACCTGGAATTGTGCGCTTTCGTAGTGCCAATATTGCCGCGGCTTTGCCTTGACCTGTAGGCGAACTCGCCAATATTGTGCTGGCAACGGTGGCTGGCATGTATTTCCGAACAAAACGATCCGGCGGCTTCGAATATCTCCAGATGGTGGAAAGCCATCGGGTCAACGGCAAGCCGCGCCAGACCGTGGTGGCGACATTGGGCCGCCTCGACGCACTCAAGGAAACCGGCGAGCTCGACCGGCTATTGCGCTCCGGTGCCCGGTGGACCGAAAGCGGGATGCTGCTGTCCGCCGTCGAAAAGGGCGAGACCACGACGGTCGACGCCAAGCGGATCGGCCCGCCCCTCCTCTTCGAGAGACTGTGGCGCGACAGTTTTTGCCGATCGGTGATCGAAGACCTTGTGGCCGACCGCAAATTCGAGTTTCCGGTCGAGCGCGCCGTGTTCCTGACCGTGCTGCACCGGATCATGGAGCCGGGCTCGGATCGCGCCGCGGAGAAGTGGCGGTCGGCCTATTCCATCGGCGGCATGGACGCGATCGACCTCCATCACCTGTACCGGGCGATGGCCTGGCTCGGCGAAGAACTTGCCGACCAACAGGGCCGCGACCTGGTGCCCCGCACCAACAAGGATCTGATCGAGGAACAACTGTTCGCCAAACGCCGCAGCCTCTTCAATGACGTAGGGCTGACGATCTTTGATACCACCAGCCTGTATTTCGAGGGCGACGGAGGCAACACGCTTGGCCGCAACGGTCATTCCAAAGACGCTCGAGCTGATCTGCATCAGTTGGTCCTCGGCGTCGTTATCGATGAGACCGGACGACCGATCTGCAGCGAGATGTGGCCGGGCAATACGGCCGACGTGACAACCCTGATACCGGTAGTCACCAGGCTGCGGGAACGCTTCCTGCTCAATCGGGTCTGCATCATCGCCGATCGTGGCATGGTCAGCGCCAAGACCATCGCCACGCTCGAAGCCCACAAGATCGAGTACATTCTGGGCGTGCGCGAAAAGCGCAGCGTCGAAGTCGCCGCCGTACTGGCCGACAAGACCCCGTTCGTCGCGCTGACAGTTCCCAAGGCCAATGGCCGCGGCACGCTCGATCTTCAGGTCAAGGAAGTAGTTCGCAAGGTCAGGGCAGGTCAGGCCAACACCACGCGGCGTTGCCGCTACATTGTCTGTTATAATGAGGCGGAAGCCTCCAACGATGCCGCCGCTCGCGAAGCCGCCCTTGCCGGACTGGAAAAGGCGCTGCGTCAAGGCGACAAAGCGCTGGTCGGCAACAAAGGCTTCCGCCGCTTCCTCAAGACCGAAGGCGACAGCCACTTCGCCATCGACCCCGAGCGTGTCGCCGCGGCCGCCAAATTCGACGGCATCTATGTCATCCGCACCAATGCGCAGATCTCGCCGCTGGTTGTCGCGCTCCGCTATCGCGAGCGATGGATCGTGGAGGATATTTTCAGAACCGCGACATCCATCATCAATACGCGCCCGATCTTTCACCAGCGCGATGATACGATTCGCGGCCGTGTGTTCTGTTCCTTCCTTGCTCTGCTGCTGCGCAAGGAACTCATCGACCGTCTCGCCGCCGATGGGCGTCGCTATGAATGGGCCGATATCGTTCGCGATCTCGATCAGCTCGTTCAAACCGACGTCGATCAAGCCGGCAGAAGGCTTCGCCTTCGCGCCGCCGCTCCCGGTTGCGCTGGCGCCGTGTTCCAGGCCGTCGGCGTGGCGCTGCCGCCGACGATCCAAATCACCGCTCAGCCGCCGCCTGCCTCGCATGCCCAGTCGCCCAATTTGTAGACCGGACACGATCACCCAAACCGCGCACCTGTAGTGCCAAGGACTTTCTGACGGCTCATAAGGAGCTGAAAAGAAAACAAATTCTGAAAACAGGTGTCAAAGTCGGATCAGGGTGCTTGGATTGTGGAAGTTGGAGCTGTTGGTGCT
>NZ_DASYMN010000197.1:0-19703 GCF_036009065.1 Bradyrhizobium sp.
TCGGCGCCCTGCGCCTTCTTGCCGAATTCGAGCAGCCGCTCGGTCATCTTGTCGCGGGTGAGGTTGCTGCCCTCGACCACCTCGAAGCCGACGTTCCGCAGCACGCTCGCCATCGACTTGGCGTCGATCGGCGGATTGGGAAGCGGCTGAACATTCTTGTAGGCGCCGTTGCCGACCACGAAGGCGACACGCCTGTCGGCCCTGGCGGCGTCAGCCGAAAACAACAGGCAAATGAGTGAAAGCAAAACGATAGCGTAGCGCATATGCGATCCCCCGGAATCGGAAACCTTCGGCGGCGACATCGCAGGAGTTTACACGAAAAAGCCATACTTTGCGCCAGGAAAATCCAGGCAGCTCCTAATTTTGGGCAATTGCTATCGCCAAGGCCTCAAGCTCCAGCGCGTGCCGGCTTCGGATCGGAGCTTCTGAGGTTCAACAGGTTTCCCGTCAGGATCAGGGCGGCGCCGAGCACGGTGAAGGCGTCCAATCGCTCCGAATAGATCAGCCAGCCCGCCGCGGCTGTCAGCGGAACCCGCAAAAAGTCCATCGGTATCACCACGGTCGCGTCGGCGTAAAGCATCGCGCGTGCCATGCAGTAGTGCGAGAATGTTCCGCAGAATGCGATCACCACCAGCCAGCCCCAGGCGTAGGCGGAGGGCCATTGCCAGACATGGAATGAGGGAAAAAACCCGGCGGCGCCCTGAATGACGATCATCCAGAAAATGATCTGCGGCGTCGATTCGGTTCGGGTCAGCGATTTCACCATCGCGACCGAGATGCCGAAGCCGACCGCGGCGCCCAGCGCGATCAACTGACCGGGATTGATCTCGGCGGCACCGGGACGGACGATGATGGCGACGCCGACAAGCCCCAGCACGATCGCCGACACCTTGGAGACGGTCATGCGTTCGCCGAGGAAACTTGCCGCCAGGATTGCCGTCCAGATCGGCATGGTGAATTCGATCGAGACCACCTGGCCCAGCGGAATCAGGGTCAACGCGAAAAACCAGCCAACCTGCGCGCAATAGTGGATGAGGTTACGTGCGATATGCTGGAGCGGCCGCGACGTCTTCATCGCCGCGAAGCCTCCGTTGATGTGAACCAGTGGATACAGCATGAAAAACCCGAGGATCGAACGCACCTCCATGATCTGAAAAACGTTCAGCTCGCGCGTCGTCTCGCGGCCGGCGACCGCCACGATCAGCATCAGCGTGAGCCAGCCCGCCATCCATAGCGCGGCTCTCGGTTTGGAAGGGGTTCGATCGGTCAAAAGGGGTCCCGGGCTTTGTGTTGCGGCGTTCGTATCAGCGACACCGCGCCGCTTTGCAACGGGCAAAACTGCTGATGCTGCGATGCATTTTGGAGATTCGGTGTGGGATCATTCAATCGATCAGTGTTAAAGACCGCTTTCCGGGCGCGCCGGAAATCAATTTGGGGAGTGTCTATGCACGTCTTGCAGCCGGCCGAATGGTCGAAACCTCGCGGCTTCTCCCATGGTGTCGTGGTGGAGGGCCCCGGCAAATGGATCGTGCTTGCCGGTCAGACCGGGGGCAATGAGGCGGGCGACTATCAAGACGATATGGCAGGGCAGGTCGGCACCGCGCTGAAACGCATCGTTAGGCTCCTGGGAGAAGCCGGCGCCGGGCCGGAGCACATCGTTCGCCTGACCTGGTATTTGACCAGCAAGAGCGAATACGAGGCCGCCGGCGCGGGTATCGGCGCAGCGTGGAAGCAGACCCTGGGCCGCAATTTTCCGCCGTCGACGTTGCTTTACATTTCCGGCCTGGTCGATGCGCGCGCGAAGGTCGAGATCGAAGTCACGGCCTTCGTGCCGGTGAAGTAGCTTCAAACAAATTGCAACAGGACACAGTACGGATGACCCAGCCCACGCAGCGCTCTACCTCGGCAGATTTCGTGACCGCCTTCGCCACGGGCTGGCCGGAAAACCAGCCCGATATCATGATACTTTCACTGACGACGAAAAAAGGCATGCAGGATTTCGCGCTCAACAAGGAGCAGGCGCTGCTAATCGCCAAAACCATGAAAGAAACGGCGGGACAACTGGGGAAGCCTCAACGCTAGCGCGTGATGAATTTAGGTCGACGCCGCTCCCTTTCACCTCTCCCCTGCGGGGGAGAGGTGATCTGAGCGTCGTGACGATTCGACTTAAAACCCTCATGCGCTAGCGGCGTCGGGTAGACGCCAAGCTCGAAGCTACGAGCGCGATAGCGAGATCGAGGCGCCCCGGAACTGGCTCTCCGCCCTGATCACCACGGACTGCTTGTTGCCCGTGGTCTTCAGCGAAATATTCGCCGTAAATCCCGGCGCGCTGGCGACGACCTGGAAATTGCCGTTGGCGCCGCGTCCCTCAAGGCTCCCGTTCACGCCCCGGCTGGACTCGCTCCATGTTCCGGAAAGCGATCCGCCGCTGGCGACGACATTGCTCGCCAGATTGAACCTGTAGCTGTCGCTGGCGCAGGTCAGGCTCTGGTTGAGACCACTGCCGTCGCGGCTCACGGCGTAGGTGGCGCGGCAGCGGATGCGTTCGGTCGATCCATCGTCGAGCGTGACGGTGCCGCCGCCGGACCATACGCCCGCCATCCCGGCGAACGGTCCTGACTGCGCGTGGCTTGCGGGAAGAGTTAGGAAAGCTGCGAACAGCGTTGCGGCCGCGACAATCAGCGACCGCACTGCACCACGCTTTGTTGAGGGGTGGGTCCTCTTATTGACGCGAGGCTTCCCATCGGCCGCTGCATGGAATCCCGCCAGACGCCCCATTCCACTTCCCCGATCCGCTGTTGCCGCTGAGCTGGCCGTTCGCATGAGCGCCGGAGATGGAGACGCGCACATTGCCTTCCCGTCCGACGCTGCCGGAAACGTCTGCACCGCCGGCAGAAACCTTACCATCGGTAACGGTCAGAGGATAGCGGGCCGAAGCCTCGCACGATCCCGTTTTGGTGACGATAGTCACGCTCCAAAGCCCGTCATACGGCGATTGGGCGAAAGCGGGAGCGGCGGTCACCGAAACCGCGGCGGCGAAAATCGAGCGAACAAAGATAGTACGGGTGCGGTCAAGGCGCATGGAATCGTATCCCCGATGTGTGTGATGGGTGCCTTGTCCCGGCACATTGTGTTCAAAGTTTGCTGCGGTGCGGCAATTCCGAATGTTCCATGACAATTAAGTGAAAATCGCAAGTTTAGTTCCCTAAATCCAGCCGGAATTCAACTTTATTTCACGATAAAGGTTACTCCTCGACCCGTAGGCGAGAGAATTACGCTGTCAGAGCGGGCGCACTAGTCGCGAATTGCTCGTCCTGCGGCCTTGCCGGCAGCGTCTGATGGATTTTGGCATAGTCGATCACCTCGGCGAGCAGTTTTTGGCCGAGCGGCGCCAGCGCGCGTTCCCACAGCTCGCGTGCGGTCTCGCCCTTCCTGACAAAACACCATTCCTGTGCGGCGATGGCGCCGGCGTCCATGCGGTCGGCAAGATGATAGACCGTGCCGCCGGCGATCGGATCGCCTTCATGGATCGTCCATTCCACCGCGGCAATGCCGCGGTGCCGCGGCAGCAGCGATGGATGGTAGCCGATGCCCCCGAGCTTCGCCGCCGCCAGCGCTCCGCTGCTGACGCGCGCGTGGCTGTGGGCGGTGACGATCAAATCGGTATTCTCGGCGATTTCGTCTGCTGCCACGAGCTTCGGATCGGCCTGCACCGTAACCTCGATGCCAGCGGCGCGCGCCGTGGCGGCAAGCCGGTCATCGGCGTCGGCGACCACCACCCTGACGATCTCCGCGCCGTGCTTTCGCAGCGTGTCGAACGTCGTCACGCCGAAATGGCGGGAGCCGACGAGGGTAATCCGCATGGTGGTTGTTCCGTCTTTGGGAGCGGGCAGGGCGAACTGGGTTCCGTCGGGCCAATCGAGCCGATTTTAACGACATCGTGTACTGGCGTCGATAACACGCGTCGGGCGCAAGTCACGCTTCACATAACGGCGCGCCGGGTTATCAACAGGACACAGCGGTATCCGCCCGAGCCGGCAGCGTCACGGGCAGGCCAGGCCAAGCCAAGCCGGGGCTTCAGCCGGTGCGCCCAGACTTCAGACACCCACGGATTCCGCCATTCAAAGTGGCGACAGCATGTCCAAGGGCGATATGTCGAAAGGCAAGATGAGCAAGACCAGGATGGCGAAAAAGAAATCGAAGAGGTCAGAGGAGAAAATGTGAGCATCGGCGGTTCGGTTAGCACGAACACCCCCGAACGCCTGCAAATTTATGATCTGCCACAATCTTACGGAGTAGCAAACGACACGGGTATCAGTGTACGGTTAGGAAGGCCAAATGGCCTGCTATTGTGTTTTGCGGATATCACGCAATGTCCCGGCGCAGCTTGGACGAGACCCTGTCATTTATTGCCGCGGTGGACCGGCGCCGGGTCGCCAGGTGCGGTGTCGGAAACGGTTCTTTCGGTCGTTCGGCCCTTTGGATTTTCCCAGGTGTTCGCCGGCATCATCCCATTGCCTGGGATGTCGATGCAGCAACAGGTAGCGAACGTTGTCCTGCATCACTGGCCCGAGCCGTGGAGTCAGCGCTATTTCTCGCAAGGATATTTGTTCGACGATCCGACCATTGAACGTGTGACGACATCCACGGAACCGTTCCTTTGGTCCGAGCTGGAAGAGTCCTACCGCGACCAGCCCTTCGCCAAGCGCATCATGGGCGAGGCCAAAGAATTCAAGCTCGGTTTCGGCTTCACTGTGCCCATGCTGACGCTCGATGGACAGTCGGCGGGCTTCTCGATTGCCAGCGACCGCGGCGAATTACCGCCGCACTTCCGCGGCCGGCTTCAATTGCTCGCGATGTATTCGTTCGGCCGCGCGCTCTCGCTGGCGGACAGGCCGCCGACGGTCAAGCTGACCCAGCGCGAGGCCGACGTGTTGCAATGGATTGCCGAAGGCAAGAGCGACTGGGAAATCAGCAAAATCCTGCACGTGTCCGAACACCTCGTCGACAAGATGGCCCGGCAAATCCGGGTTAAGTTCGGCGCGGCCAACCGGACCCAAGCAGTCGCCCAAGCGCTGCGGCATCGAATCATTCGATAAGGTCAAGGTACGGGAAACCGTACTATCCCCGGCAACATTCCGGCGGCAGCTTCTTTCCCGGAGGTTTGCCGGGAAGGACCGGATGATTCAGCTCGTGACGGCCGACAATATCCATTGTTATGCGGCAGCGATGGAACAGGCCTATCGCCTGCGTCACGCGAAGAACTATCCTCGGCTGGTATTGTAGATGACCAGCCGGGGCGGTACCCGGGCCATCGAAAGTTGTTGTTCGGCCTCCTTGAGCGCCAGCGATAGCAAAAACTGCAAGTGCTCTAATTTCATTTCGGTTGTTTGATCCAAAGCCTGTTCCAGCCGCTCGACCAGAATTTTTAGCTCTGCTTGGTGTACCATTGTTCTAATCCCGGGGCGGAAGCGATGCCAGAAAACTCAAGGCCGCGTTCGAGGACGGCTTCACGCCCGGACGTGCTAACGGTGCAGGGTCTTCGACTGACGAATATTTTTCGCCAGCTTGAGGACGCTCACGATCGAGAACAGGTGATTGCCTTGGCCGAGCGCCTGCTGGACTCGCAGAAGGCGAAGCCAAATTAGACGACTGACCATTGGTTAGTTGTTCTGCTCCAACGAAATTGAAGGGGGGCGGAAACACTGATTCTCTTCGGTCAAGCAGAGATTCCTGCGCGCGCGATAGGTCGTCGGCAAGCCGAATACCCTCGTTGAGCAAGGCCATCTTGAGCAGGTAGACGGTCGTACTGGATTCACCCGACCTAGCCAAGTCGATCGCGCGAATGATTGTGGCTACGAGGTCATCATCTTGTCCACCTTCGCTCGTTTTCGGATTGCCGCCAGATATCTCATGCGATCCAGCGTTCCGGAAGGACGGCCCTGAACAACGACGTATCGATATCGACCGTCTAGCGGATGCGAGACCAAGCATCTTAGTCATCGAAAAACTCCTCGCTATTGTGAAGAACTTTCGCCTCGATGCTGGCCGTCACCTATTACTCGGGTGGGGTATTGACAAATTAAGGATTGAGTGGGCACGCAATTTCCAAAATCACCGTAATAGATTTAGGCAGCGTCGTCGCTTGGGCGGTCTATGAACGATGGCTAGTGACAACGCCACGGTCATGCCCGTGCCCGCCTTGAATAGTTGTGCTCGAATACAGAGAGCGTAGTGCCACGGGCCCTGTTAATTCGCGCGAGGCACTCCTCGCTGACTTCAAACAACACCGACACGTGGGACTCTCCGTCAAACAACACGGGCAACCCTGTCGGGGTGAGCGAAAGTCCCGCTGCCTGCATGACCGGGATTCGCAACGTGCGGACGAGTGCGGTGAAGCCCGAAAGTCCCAACTCGAGACCCACCTCCGGGATGGCCGTTAGCAATTCCAGATATGGAGATGATTGACGTTTGGTCTGGCAGAGATGAAACCGGGTAAGTTCCAATACGTCGCGCCGGCGAAGTACTTCGCCGTCAACCGTGTGTGGAAATTTTTCGCTGAGCATATGCGGCAAGACGGTCGGATAAAGCCGAAAACAGCCGATCGCCTTGTCATAGTCATCAAGGGCCACAACGTATATGGCCTCCTCGTTATCATATTGATCTTTCTCGTAGATACCGTCCTGCTCGAACTCTAACCAACCTTTTTCCTTGACGAACACCGCGTGTCGGACTCGAAACAACTCGTCCATGGTGCGGGGGAAAAAGTGAAAGTTCGTCTTGTCGATCAATCGGATCATTCGAAGTCCCACGCATCTGCAATGCATGGCAGCTCTATTAGCGGTTGGGACGTCGCGCGATCCCCTAATTAGGTAATTGATTGATTCAAAAAACCTATATTTCAATCTCTCGTCGCCGCAAGGCTTCTGAAACAGCTTGGGCGCGCGTGTGAACCTCAAGCCTGAGCATTGCCGACGAGATTGTTTTGTTCACCGTATCGGAAGAGATGTGGAGAATTGCGCTAATATCCCACGTTGTCTTTCCTGCCGCGACCCATTCCATAACTTCGCGTTCGCGAGGCCTGAGCACCGGTCGAACACGAGGTTCGCAATTTTTGAGCTTTGTCAATTGATTGAAAGCGTAGATGGCGATCAGCTCTATCGCAGCGTTGGCTTCGTCCGAGTCGTCTAAATCTGGTCCAGCAAGAGACAAACCGGCTTCATATCCATTGAGGCCGAATATCGGCACCGCAAATCCCTTCTTCATGGAAAAATCGTCGCTAGCGATTTGCATAACGCGTTTCGAAGCCGCAGTTTCGATTTTTAGATCAGACCAGCGAAAGGACGCCGCCCTCGTTCTAAACGACGATGCGACAACATCGTGTTCAACGAATCTGCATTGATTATATTGAAGGTACCATTCACTAGGCCACGATATCAGCAATTCGCGTTGATCAAGCATCCGACGCCGAGGCGTCTGAGCGGATGCAAAACAATGATAGCGATATCCAAAAACCGAGATCGAAGAGGAAACGGCTGCATTGAGGCCGTCGGTCGTTTCTTCGTTCTGAAATCTTTGGATAGCGTCTAACGCTATTTGCAAATGTCTGCCTTTGGCAGAAGCCATCCTGTCCCCGCGCCGGCGAATTCCGTGGTTGCATCAGAAACTGCGCTGGACTGGAACTTATCGGAAATGATTGGGGAAATCCACCGCGGACATCGTCTCCCTAGCCGAATTTCGGCGGAGTAAAATAATAATAGGCTGGCTGCCTAATCCGCGCTCTCCTTGTCGAGAAGCCGCTCAGCTAAGGCAATCACCTCCCGCCGGTCGCGGGGATCGCGGATCCTGCGAAACACACTTGTCAGTCGAAGGCCCTCTTCAACAAGCCCAACTGATTCCGAGATCGGATTCTGGGACGGCTTCGATTTTTCTGACATCATTTTCTACTCGGATAGATGCGGCACCGCCCCGCGCAAAGTTTGAAGTTTTTGGCGATCAGTCGGAAGGCTCATTTTCGACGATGCGGTGACGAGCATTCGTTTTTAAAATTATTTTCGGGATTCCTAGAAATCGGAATTGACAATCAAGGAATGATTTCGCCGCAGCGGATTGCTTCAGCTACCGCTTGGGCACGCGAGTAAACATTGAGTTTTCGCATGGCTGAGGCGATGTGCTTGTTTACGGTGTCCTCCGCGATATTAAGGATGCCGCCGGTATCCCACGCCGTTTTGCCGGCAGCCGTCCAGCGGACTACTTCCCGTTCGCGCTCCGTCAGTATCCCGTGTTCTTTGGCGGCGGACTTAAGGCTCGCCAAGCGGCTAAAAGCATAGATTCCAATGAGCTGGAGGGCCGCATTTGCTTCCTTTGCGTCTTCCACATCGTATCCGGCAAACGAAAGTCCGGCCTGATAACCGCTCAAGCCGTGAATCGGAACGCAAAACCCGTGACGCATATGGTACTCACTCGATGAAATCGTCATTACGTCCTGCGCGAGCGGATCATCTAGCGGAATCGCCACATCCGCCCACCTGAACGCTTCCGTTCGAATTCTAATAGATGCGGCCACTGGGTCATGCGCATAGAAATTCGAGTTTTGATACCGCTCGAACCAACCTTCAGGCCAAATATTGAGCAGAATCCTCTCGCCGAACACTTGCTTCTGAACACCCGGAGCTGACAGGCAACAAAAAAACTGATAGCCGAACGGCGCAATAGCTCGTGCGAGTTGACTGGAAAGACCAGTTAAATCTTCAGCGCGATTAAATTGCTCGATGGCGTCGAGTGCTACTTGGAAATAACGTCCCTGGTGTGTCGCCATCTCCAAGCCCCTTGTCGGATCGGCATTAACAAATTTGCTCTAACGGGTCGCACCGTTGTTAATTACATTGGCCGGAGCATATTCGGCAACTTTCCGGATCAGAAATCAATGGCCGTGCTGCCATCGTGGCTGCAACGGAATTGGGTGGCCGACCCGCGTTACGGCGGGCCGTGGGGTCGTGACAGACTATCAAAAATCGAGCGCAGGTCCAGCCGCATCAAAGTAAGCAGGAACGGTGATATCTCGTGCTTTCCTTATGCGGTCGCTTAGCTTTGGGATCGGTTCTCGCAGCGCTGGCGAGTCCCGCTGCATGCCGGCTCGATGGGCGCGCTGGCCGTCTAGCCCAGCCAAGCCACAAATCGCCGTGCGACCTCAAACAAGCTGTCATCCATCACCATGGAACCATCGTGCCGGGGGAACGTTTTATCCCCTGATTCGAGAAACGATTTTGGTTGAGGGAGATGAAAATGATTTATCGCGCGACGGCCGCAGTGGTTGCGGGATTGCTGATTGCGGGAGCCGCAGCCGCGCAGACCGCGGCGCCGTCGGCTGCCAAGCCGGAGACCAGTTGCACCACGACGGGCGCCGCGACCTCCGGAAGCGGCGAAGAAAAAACCTCGAATTCCATGGCGATGGAAAAGAGCGCAGTGCTGCCCGACGCCGGCGGTCACGGGAGTTCAGCCGCGCCCACCGTGCAAAGCGCCGGCAAGCCGCTGGAGGTCCGTTCGGATTGCCCGCCGGATTCCAAGCCGAAAGGCTGACTGTTCGGGCATAACACTCGCTGACGATGCGCGGCGCCCGCCGGCGCCGCGCCGGCGCTGACGTGCATGACACTCCCGGCCGCTTTCGACGTGGCGCGTTGCGCGGCGGGGATAGCTGGACACCGCACGCTCCTCACGATCCAAGCGGATCGTCCTTCTTTGCATCGCGTGCGCGCAGATAATCCTCGGTGGTCATGACCGGCGGGCGCTGCGGCGCTGCATGCGGGTCGAAGCTCTCGTTCACCACGGCTTCGACACGGCAGTCCGCGCACATCTTGATGACATCGAGACGCCGGGCATTTGCGCCCTGGAACATCCAGTGCTTCTCGCCGAGTTTTGCCAGCACGCGGTCGATCGAGCTCTTGGTGCCGAACGGCTTGCCGCAGCCGATGCAATGGAAAGGCTCTTCTTCCTTCAGCACGCGCAACGGCGCGTTCCATGCCTGGAAATCCAGCCGCGGCTCGAGCGTGATGACATGCTCGGGACAGGTGGCTTCGCAAAGTCCGCATTGCACGCAGAGGCTTTCGGTAAAGCGCAGCATCGCGCGGTCGGGGTTGTCCGACAGCGCAGCCGTCGGGCAGGCGGTGACGCACGCATGGCACAGCGTACAGCCTTCGACGTTCAGGTTTACGCCGCCGAACGGGGCCCCGGGGGCCAGCGGAACGATATCGACGGGTGCGGGAGCAGCGAGGTGAAGCTCGCGGAACGTGGTCTCCAGCACGCTGCGTTTGGCGCCGCGCGGAACGAATCCGGCCGGCCTTTGCGTCGCGACGCCCGCCGGCGCTGCATCGAGCATGACGCGCAACTGGTCCGGATCGTCGGTCTCGATGATAGCTGCGAGGCCTTCGCCAAAGCCGAGCGCCGCAACAATCCTGCCGGACATTTCGACCGCGCGACGAAGCCCGGTCATGTCATGCCTCGGCTTGCCGCGCGTCAGCACCGCGACACCGGCACCGCCATAGGCAAAGACGGCGGCGATGGCTTCCGGCCCGAGCTGGGTCACTTCATTGACGCGAAGCGGCAGCACCCTTGCCGGCAGCCCCGCACCGAAGCGCGCCAGGGCGTCGATGATCGCGTCGCCGTGCTCGCCGTCATGGAACAACACCATGGCATCGCTGCCGCCCGCCATGCGATAGGTCTGCAGCAGGGTGCGCAACCGCCGCATCAGCGCATCCGCGCTCGGCAGCGAATAGGATGCGGCCCCGGTCGGACACACCGAAGCGCAGGAACCGCAGCCCGCGCATATATTGGCGTCGATCACGACCGCATTGCCGTTCGGGGTGATCGCGCCGGTCGGACACAGATCGAGACAGCGCGTGCATCCGGTGATGCCCGAGCGCGAATGGGCGCAGAGCGAGGCGTCAAAATCAATGAAGCGCGGCTTGTCGAAAGTGCCGACCAGATTGCCCGCGTCCGCGACCGCGCGTTCGACCGCGGCGCGGTCGCGCGGATCGGCACGCAGATATCCCGGACGCAGCTCATGGGCGGGAAACAACGGCGTGCCGCCGCTGAGATCGATAATCAGATCGCAGGTCGAGGTCGCACCATCGCGCGCGGGTCCAAACACCAGTTTTGCGCGCGAGGAGGGCAGCGGCAGCGCATAGTCGTCGATGGCAAGTTCAAACGCGCCAAGGTGTCCGCGGGCGTTGCGGATCGTGCCTTTCAGAACGGGAAACTCGTTGCTGCGCCGCGGCGTCACGTCGCCGGGCTTTGTCAGCAGCACGGTGATGTCGAGGCGGTCCGCGAGACGCTGCGCCGCCTCAATGGCGACTTCATCGCGGCCATAGATCAGCGCGACGCCTTCGCTCTCCAGCGTCACCATTGAAATCGGCGGCATGTCTTCGCCCGCGGCGGCAATCAACGCCGCGGCTTTCGGGCCGGCTGCGGCGGCTTCGTTCGACCAGCCGCCGGTCTCGCGGATATTGACAAAGCTGAGTTGCGCCTGCGGGAAACTCTCCGCCACCTCTTTGAACAGCGGAGCTTCCTGGGTACAGGCGACGGTGATCGGCACGCCCTCGGCAAGCGCCGCCTTGAACCGCTCGAGTTCCAGGCCGCAGAGCTGGTTGGCCTGGGTGGGCGTCACGGCACAGCCGCGGCCGATCGCCCGCGCATCGAGCGGCATGGTCTTCTCGCAGCTGCAAATCAAGAGATGCGACTTTGCCGCGCTCATTGTGAACTACCCTGAACCGGCGCGCCGACCGCGCGGTTGCTCCGTCCTATGGTTCGCGGTACCTGCTAAGCTGGAAATCCGCAAGGTCAAGGTCCGTTCGCCTCATCACCTTGCCGGGAACAGCATACGCTGCCGCATTGCAAAGCAAGGATGAGCCGTTCGATGACGCCGCGTGTTTCGGACCTGGAGCAGACCCTCGATCTGCCCCCCGGCTACAATCTGGTGGGCCTGCGCGAAGTCGGCGACGCCTTCGCGCATGGCTGCGAGATCGCGGCGGAAGCGGGTGCCGGGACATTGGTCTGGGTGCGGCGCTATGACCTCGTCGAGTTCGCCGTGGTGCTGGAACCGGACGAGCCGCTGCGCTCGGCGCGCCGCGCGTTCTTTGCCGGCATGAACGCGGTGGGCGACGCGATAGCAGCCCATTGCCCGCCGGAGCGCGAGGTGAGTTTCCGCTGGCCCGACACGATCGAGTTCGACGGCGGGTTGCTCGGCGGCGCGCGGCTCGGCTGGCCGAAGGATTGCGCCGAGGATGAGATACCGGCGTGGCTGGTGTTCGGCGTCATCCTGCGGGCGGCCGACATGGCGCACATTGAAGAAGTGCAGGCCGCCGCCGGCGTTTCGCTGTTGGGCGAAGGGTTTGAGATGATCGATGTCGAAGCGATCATCGGCAGTTTCGCCCGCCATCTGATGACCGCGTTCGACCGTTGGAACGAGCGGGGTTTTGACGCGATCGGAATGGATTATCTGGCGCGGCTTGCCCGGCGCAAGGAAGGTGAGCGCCGTAGTATCGACCTCAACGGCGATCTCCTGGTCAAGCCGCCGGCCGGCGGCGGACGGCCCGAGCGAACCGGGCTTGTGGATGCGCTCGCCCAAGCGGCGTGGTATGATCCGCGCGAGCGCGGTCCGAAATTCGGATGAGGCGCAGATGTTGAAATTGCCGCGCACCATCAGGCTCGATCCGTCGGACACCTTCGTGTTCGAGCGGGCGGCGGAGCCCGGCGAATGGGCGGTTTCCGGGGCATTCGTGTTCTGGAACCGGGATCTGGCCAACCTCAGCCAGAAGCAGCGCGTGGCGCTGCGTTCGGGCTTTCTTGGCATCGCGAGTCTCGGCTGGTCGACGTTGGCGATCGTCACCGAGGCGAGCGAAACGGACCGGCAAGCCATGGTCGAGCGTCTCGCCGGCCAGTTGCTGGAGAGATTTGGCGCACCCGACCTTGCGGCCGCACGGCTTGCGGCCGAACAAGAGGTCGCATTCGCGGCCTCGATATGCGACCCCTCGCCACAAACTTTGCTTGCCGTGCAGCGCAGCGTCGACAACGGCGAAATCCGCGAGCGTTTCCGCACCCTCAAGCCGCGCGAAGCCGGTGGGCGTGCCGATCCATTGCACGCGCATGCCCGCGCCTTTACCTTTCACGAGGTCGAAGGCGACACCGAGCCCGCCGAGGAGGTCGATCTTCTCGGACTGATCAAGACCGACCGCATGACCAGGGATCGCAGATGAGAGAATTCTGGGTCGCCTCGGGCCACCACCTTACGCGCCGTGCCGATCATGGCGGGCTGGTGGCGACGCCTGAATTGATCATGGCCTATCTGGCGCGGCCCGAATTGATGCCGCCGCCTGACGCCTGCGCGGCCGAACGCGATCTGCATGCAAGCTTGCTGGCAAACCCGCTCCGTCCGGTTTCAAAAGCCGACATTGCCGCGCTCTCCGACGCCGACGCGCGTGAGAACTGGACCTTCATGATGGCCTTCCGCGACCGGCTGGTCGCCGCCCCCTCGCTCGAGGCCGTGTACGTCAATCTCGCCCGCAACGGCGCCGGCGATCTGCCGCCGATCTTCCTGTCGCAGCTATGCCACTTGATCCTGCGTAACGCGCTGGAGGGTTGCGACGATCCCTACACATTGCGCGCCGCCGAGCTGTTCTATCGCAGCCAGCTAGCGACCGTCCATGACGGCGCATTATTGCTGGCCGACGCGGAAGTCGTCGAGGCGCAGCAGCACGCGCAACACGACATGCATTCCTCGCCGCTGATGGCCATGCTGCAGCCGACCGCGTTCGGCGAGATGGATGTGATGGACGATGAAAACGCCTGGACCTACTGGTCGCGTTCGGATGCGCATGCCATGGTCATGAATATCGGCGGCAATCCGAAGGCGCGCGCCGGGCTGTGCCGGGTGATCGAGCGATGGGTCGGCCATTTGCTGGGCGTTGTCGTGCACGTAGAGACGGTTGCTTCGATTGAAGATCGCGACTGGCGCTGGTTCGTCGGCCTCGACAGCGAGGGAACCAAAATCGGCAACGCGTTGTGGAACGGCGCCGCGCTGGAGGCCGCCGAGCGCATCGTCGCTTTGATGCGTCTGAACATCGAGGACACCCGGCAGGTCGACGAACGCGTCGGTAGCAGACCGGTCTATCTCATCCTGGCGATGGGCGCGGACAAGGTGGTGCGCTTGAAGCCGCAAAATCTTCTGGTGGGGCTGCCGCTCGCATCCGCCGCGAATGTGGCATGATCGGCCGAACGGAGGATTGACCATGGCAATGACCGAGTCATCCCGCGAAGTCGGTGTGATTCTGCGCCGCCGTTCGATCGACAATCCATGGATCGACCACATGTGGTCGCCGCTGATGGTTCTCGATGCCGTGCCGGCGACCGCGCCGTGGACGGAGCTGTCCAGGGAAACCGATGCCACGATTTATTACGCGGGTTCGGCGAGCATCGATCTGTTCAGCTCGGACACCGCGAATTATCGCGACAATCTCGCCGAGGGCGAACCTCGCATCTGGGTGGCGCTGCGGCGCCAGGATGGCGGCGCCGAACTCGAGCTGACGAAAGTCACCGCCGATCCGACCGAAGGCGAGGCGATGTTCGAGAGCGGGTGCGATGTGATCGGTACCGTTCCGATGTCGCCCGACATCGCGTCGTGGATCGCCGCCTTTGTCGATGAATTCCACGTCGAGCGCTCATTCCATAAACGCAAGCGGGATCGCACCAGCGAGGACCGCAAGCGGGAGGCAAGCGAAGGTCCAACCGATCGACGGAAGGGCGGCGCATGAGCGACGACGACAAGGGCTTTTTGTCGCGCTGGTCGCAGCGCAAGCAGGAGGCGAAGCAGCCGGAGCGCGACGCGCCGGCCGCCGAAGCCGATGCTGCGGCCGGACCCGTTGCCGAAAACGCAGCCGAGCCGGAGTTCGATCTCTCCAGCCTGCCGAAGCTGGAGGACCTGACCGGAACCAGCGACATCACTGTGTTTCTGCGCAGGGGCGTTCCCGAGCATCTGCGCAATGCGGCGTTGAGCAAGTCCTGGGCGCTGGATCCCGCGATCCGCAATTACGTCAATCCGGCGCTCGACTACGCCTATGACTGGAACACGCCAGGCGGCGTACCCGGTAGCAGTGAAATCGGGGCCGGCGTGGACATCGCGCGGATGGTTTCGCAGATCATGGGCGGCGGCGAATCGGTGACCGAGCCGGCGGGTTCGGCGACTGATCGCGGAGACGCGCCTGATTCCGATCCAATGTGTTCCGCTTACAATAGTGCACCGCAAAAAACAGAGCCGGATTTGCCGGCGCCGGCCGTGAGACTAAGTAGCGAAGCGCAAAAACCCTCGAATAATGAAGAGGCCACGCCCAAGAAAGCCCGCCCGGAGCAGGACTCCGATGAGAGCGGGGCTGCCGCACCGCAGCAAACAGTGCGACGCCATGGCTCAGCAAAACCGGTGGTTTAGACAAAAGTTTGTGCAGCCATAGGCACCGGCTATGTTACAGATTTACCTCTGGAATAATTCCAGTTCTAAAGTGTATGCCCGAATAAGAGGCACCGTGGGGAGAAGTCGGTCGCACCATGCGTGACGCCGGTCTGGAACAGGCAATCAAGGCAGTAGGTGGGGTGGCGTCGCTGGCGCGAGCGCTCGGCATTGCGCAGCCTTCGGTCTCGGCGTGGTCGCGTATTCCCGCAGAGCGCGTTCTCGCCGTCGAGTCGCTGACGCGCGTGCACCGTTTCATTCTTCGCCCCGATCTCTACGGGCCAGCCGAGGATCAGGTGTCAGCGAAATCCGAAGTCGACGAGATCGATCAGCTGCGCGCCGCGGAATACGGCTTGTTATCGCTGCTGCTCGGCAAAGCGCCCGACACCGATACGCTGTCGCGCGTTGCAGGATTGAAGGGCGATGCGTCCGATCTCGGCATGGCGCATGTCGAACTTGCGGCGGCTGCGGCAGCGTTCGACGATCGCGCCGTCAGCAAGGAGTTCTTCGATCTGTTCATTGGGCTCGGCCGCGGCGAGCTGCTTCCCTATGGGTCCTATTACCTCACCGGCTTTCTGCATGAGCGCCCGCTGGCGCGCGTCCGCGAAGATTTGGATCGGCTCGGCATCGAACGCGCAGGCCCGTCGCGGGAGCCGGAAGATCACGTCGCGATCCTGCTTGAAGTCATGGCCGGCCTCGCGCGCAACGACTTCGAAGCCGGCTTCGACGAACAACAGCAGTTCTTCGAGCGGCATCTCAAGCCGTGGGCCGCGCGCATGTTCGCCGATCTTGAGATGTCGCAGGCGGCCAACTTCTACCGCGCCGTCGGCCGTGTCGGCCGTGTGTTTATGGAACTGGAATCCGAAGCCTTCACGCTGTCCGAGTGACGCAAGGCATCGAAGTTTGACGTGAGACGGAACGAGACTTGGAGGAGATCGCAATGAGCAAGCCATCCAACGGCAAGGCGCCCGCAACCGACAGCAAGAAGGCGGCAAGCGTGGACCGGCGCCGCTTCTTCTTGATGGGCGGATCGGCGGTCGCAGCAGTTGCGACGGCGCCGCTGGCGAGCGGCGAGGCCGTGGCGGACGACGAGTCGCGGGCCGAGCGCGTCAAGGCCCGCTACAAGGAAACCGATCACGTCAAGAACTACTATCGCGTCAACCGCTATTGATGGGACCTAAGCACATGTTGATGAAGCGAAGAGATGGATCCGCGAGCAGGGCGCGTTTGCAGGGTGTCGCCGCCGGTCTCGCCTCAGGAGTCCTCGACCGCCGTACCTTCCTGCGCCGCTCGGGTCTTGCCGCGGGCGCAGGGGCAGCACTGGGTTTGATGCCGCTCGGTTCGGTGCGCAAGGCGCAGGCCGGCCCGAAAGCCGTCGGCGCGCCGACGGAAATCAAGAAGAACATCTGCACGCACTGCTCGGTCGGCTGCACCGTGATCGCCGAAGTCCAGAACGGCGTCTGGGTCGGTCAGGAGCCGGCATGGGACAGCCCGCTCAATCGCGGCTCGCACTGCGCCAAGGGCGCGTCGGTGCGCGAGCTCGTGCATGGCGACCGCCGCCTGAAATATCCGATGAAGCTGGTCAACGGGGAATGGCAGAAGATCGGCTGGGACCAGGCCATTAACGAAATCGGCGACAAGATGCTCGAGATCCGCGCCAAGTCCGGCGCCGACTCGGTCTATCTGCTCGGCTCCGCGAAATTCTCCAATGAAGGCGGCTATCTGTTCCGTAAATTCGCGGCGTTCTGGGGCACCAACTCGATCGACCACCAGGCGCGCATCTGCCACTCCACCACGGTCGCGGGTGTTGCGAACACCTGGGGCTACGGCGCCATGACCAACTCCTACAACGACATCCGCAACTCGAAGACCATCGTCTTCATGGGCTCGAACGCCGCCGAAGCGCATCCGGTGTCGCTGCAGCACATCCTGACCGGCAAGGAAATCAACCGCGCCAACGTGTTCGTGCTCGACCCGCGCTTCACCCGCACCGCTGCGCACGCCACCGAATATGTCCGGTTCCGCTCCGGCACCGACATCGCGATCATCTGGGGCATGCTGCACCACATCTTCAACAATGGCTGGGAAGACAAGCAGTTCATCGCGCAACGCGTCTACGGCATGGATCAGATCCGCGCCGAAGTCGCCAAGTGGACGCCGGAAGAAGTCGAGCGTGTGTCGGGCATTCCCGGCGATCAATTGAAGAAGGTCGCCGAGACCTTTGCCAAACAGAAGCCCTCGACCTTCATCTGGTGCATGGGCGGCACCCAGCACACCGTCGGCACCGCCAACGTCCGGGCCTACTGCAACCTGTTGCTGGCCACCGGCAATGTCGGCGTGTTCGGCGGCGGCGCCAACATCTTCCGCGGCCACTGCAACGTGCAGGGCGCGACCGACATCGGTCTCGATATCACCTCGCTGCCGCTCTATTACGGCCTGGTCGAGGGCGCATGGAAGCACTGGGCGCGGGTCTGGGAGGTCGAATACGATTACCTGCAAGCGCGTTTCGACGAAGTGCCGGCGAAGTCGGGCCGTCCGGCCCGCACCCGCAAGCAGAACATGGAGCTGCCGGGCATCCCGTGGACCCGATGGTTCGACGCGACGCTCGCCAATCCTGACGACGTCGATCAGCGCGACGTTGTAAAGGGCGTGGTCATCATGGGCCACGGCGGCAACACCATCCCGCGCATGACCGAAATGGTGAAGGGTCTCGAGAAGCTGGAACTTCTGGTCGTTGCCGATCCGCATCCGACCACATTCGCCGCGATCTCCGACCGCAAGAACGGCACCTATCTGCTGCCGGCCTGCACCCAGTTCGAAACATCGGGCTCGCGCACGGCGTCGAACCGTTCGCTGCAGTGGGGCGAACAGATCGTCAAGCCGATCTTCGAATCCAAGGACGATTACGAGATCATCTACCGGCTTTCGGAGAAGCTCGGTTTCGCCGATGCGATGTTCAAGAACATCAAGGTGGAGAACAAGCATCCGTCGTCCGAAGACCTCTTAAGGGAAATCAACCGCGGCGGCTTCTCGACGGGCTATTCCGGCCAGTCGCCGGAGCGCCTGAAGGCGCACATGAAGAACCAGGGCAAGTTCGACCTGGTGACGCTGCGCGCCAAGGCCGACGAACCCGAAATCGGCGGCGACTATTACGGGCTGCCGTGGCCGTGCTGGGGGACGCCGCAGATCAGGCATCCGGGCACCCATACGCTCTACAACACCAACCTGCATGCCAAGGACGGCGGCGGCACGTTCCGCGCACGCTTCGGCGTGGTGTATGAGGAGAAGCAGCCGGACGGTTCGGTGAAGAACGTCAACCTTCTTGCCGAAGGCTCCTACAGCAAGGGCTCGGAACTGACCGACGGTTATCCCGAATTCACCTATGGCGTGCTCAAGAAGCTCGGCTGGGACAAGGATCTCACTGAAGCCGAACTTGCCACCATCAACAAGATCGGCGGCAACAATCCGGACGGTGTCGGCTGGGCGGTCGATCTGTCGGGCGGCATCATCCGCGTCACGCTGGAGCATGGCGTGATGGCCTACGGCAACGGCAAGGCCCGCGCGGTGGCGTGGAATCTGCCGGATCCCGTGCCGGTGCATCGCGAGCCGATCTACACGCCGCGTCCCGATCTGGTCGCCAAATATCCGACGCGTCCGGACGGCCGCCAGTTCCGCATGGCCAATCTCGGCTTCTCGATCCAGAAGGCGGCGGTGGACAAGGGCATTGCCAAGCAATTCCCGATCATCCTCACCTCCGGACGTCTCGTCGAATACGAAGGCGGCGGCGAGGAAACCCGGTCCAACCGCTGGCTGGCCGAACTGCAGCAGGACATGTTCGTCGAGGTCAACACGTCAGATGCGGCCGAGCGCGGCATCAAGGACGGCGGCTGGGTTTGGGTGCTCGGCCCGGAAAACGGCTCGAAGGCGAAGGTAAAGGCGCTGGTCACGGACCGTGTCGGCAAGGGCGTGGCATTCATGCCGTTCCATTTCTCCGGCTGGTTCCAGGGCGTCGATCAGCGCAGCAAATATCCGAAGGGCGCCGATCCGATCGTGCTCGGTGAAAGCGTGAATACGCTGACGTCCTACGGCTACGATCCGGTCACCGGCATGCACGAGGGCAAGGCGACCCTGTGCCAGATTCAAGCGGCGTGAGGGGAGAATAGATCATGGCTCGCGTCAAATTTCTTTGTGATGCCGACCGTTGCATCGA